>JAJFJO010000346.1 GCA_021774015.1 Gammaproteobacteria bacterium | reverse complement strand
ACGCGATATTCATTGTAATATGACACTGATGTTTAGTTTGGAGCAGGCTGTATTATGCGCAGATGCGGGTGCAACACTGGTATCGCCCTTTGTCGGTCGTATTTATGATTGGTATAAAAATAAAGAGCAGCGTGATTATGTGGGTGCTGAAGATCCAGGTGTGCAGTCGGTAAAAAGCATTTATGATTACTATAAAGTTTTTAATTACCCCACTATCGTAATGGGTGCAAGTTTTCGTAACGCGGGACAAATAGAGTCACTTGCTGGCTGTGATTATCTCACTATTAGCCCAGCATTAATGGAAGAATTGCAAGGCACTGAGGGGTCTTTAGAGCAGAAACTCTATCCTGAAAAAGCACAAGCAGAAAAAATACGATTAGATGAGGCGGCATTTCGTTGGCACTTTAATGATAATGCAATGGCGTCAGAAAAACTTGCTGACGGTATTCGTATTTTCGCGAAGGATTTGAATATGCTAAAGCAGCAGTTGGTGTTTTAAGAAGTTATGGTTATTACCATGGTGATTGGCTGCCCGTGCTGGCGTCTGTTACACTGGATAAATGCAACTAACAGCGCCCTCTAGGATTATTCAAAAATGGATACAGACCTACAAAAATCACACTTAACGAAACAGCTGAGCGCAGCATTACCTGATGCCCTATCTGGCGTTAGAGAGCAGCTTATTGAGTTTTTATACTTTCTGCAGAAATGGAACAAGGCATATAACCTAACAGCGATTACTGACCCTGATAAAATGCTGACTCACCACTTGTTAGACAGCCTAGCTATTGCTCCTCACCTGACAGGTGACCGAGTTTTGGATGTTGGTACGGGCGCTGGGTTCCCCGGCATACCATTGGCATTTACACACCCCGATAAACATTTCACACTATTAGATAGCAACGGCAAAAAGACACGTTTTTTGGTGCAAGCAGTGACGGAGTTTGGCTTAAAGAATGTGGAGGTCGTGCAGTCGCGAGTTGAGGATTTTACAACTGAAGCATGCTTTGATGCCATCACGACACGAGCGGTAGGATCGGTTGCTGATATTATTAGCAACAGCCAGCATTTGCTTTGCCCAGATGGTCATTGGTTTTTCATGAAAGGTTTGCTACCAGAGCAGGAGCTTGAGCGCGTGAAACAGCCATTCGAGATTATTCCACTACAAATCAGTGGCCTAGATGAAGAGCGACATTTGGTGATAGTTAGTTAATCCACACATTACAAGGAAACGTCCATCTGTTATCATCTTGGCTCACACGAGACTCATAAGGAGTAGAGGATGGCAAAGGTCATCGCCATAGCGAACCAAAAAGGTGGCGTGGGCAAAACTACCACCACCGTTAACCTAAGTGCATCACTGGGTGCCATGAAGAAGCGGACACTGCTAATTGACCTGGACCCTCAGGGTAGCGCCACCGTAGGTAGTGGTGTTAATAAGTTGGATTTAGAGTACAGCATCAACGAATTGTTACTGCAAACCTGTAGCCTCGAACAGGCGACCGTCAAAACCGAGTGGGGGTTTGATATCATACCTTCAAACGGCAACTTAACAGTTGCGGAAATACGCCTGCTAAAAACAGAATCTCGTGAAGAGGTTTTGCGTAATGCTATTGCTTCGGCGCAAGATAAATACGATTTTATTTTGATCGACTGCCCGCCCTCTTTAAATATGTTAACAGTTAATGCGTTGGTTGCTGCTGACAGCGTGTTGGTAGCGATTCAATGCGAGTACTACGCCCTGGAAGGCCTGACCAGTTTAATTAATACAATTGAAAATATTCGTCAGAGCGCTAACCCATCACTGCAATTAGAAGGCTTGTTGCGCACCATGTATGATGGCCGTAATCGTTTAACGATTGAGGTGTCTGAGCAATTGTCGGCTCATTTTGGTGACAAGGTGTACCATACTGTTATCCCTCGTAATGTGAGGTTGGCGGAGGCGCCGAGCCATGGTTTGCCTGTGATGTGTTATGACAAAAGCTCACAAGGCGCTATTGCATACTTAGCATTAGCATCAGAACTATTGCGCCGGCAAGAGGCTAATGAAAAAAACACATCAGCAATAACAGCATAGAGGCTTACAGATGTCAGTAAAAAAACGTGGATTAGGGAAAGGTTTGGGTGATTTAGGCTTAAAAGAATTGCTTAATGACATGAGCGCACCTGCGACACCGACGACAGCAGCAACACAAAGCGGTGTTCAAGCTACTGCTCAGCAGCCCACCATTATGACTGCAGCGCAAGTTATATCCCAAGATAGTGATACACCTAAACATTCTCAACTGCGTGAACTTCCTATTGATGTATTGCAGCCAGGCCGCTATCAACCACGCCGCATTATGGATCAAGATGGGTTAAAAGAGTTGGCAGATTCGATTCATTCTCAAGGTGTGATACAGCCAATTATTGTTCGTAAACAAACTAATGGAAAGTATGAAATTATCGCAGGCGAGCGTCGTTGGCGCGCAGCCCAGTTAGCCGGTTTAGATAATATTCCTGCAATTGTGCGTGATATTCCGGATGAAGCTGCGATTGCAATGGCGTTAATTGAAAACATTCAGCGCCGTGATTTAAACCCCATTGAAGAGTCGATTGCACTGCAGCGTTTGATTGATGAATTTCAAATGACGCACCAGGAAGTTGCAGAAGCTGTTGGTAAGTCCCGGACGGGGGTGACCAATCTATTGCGTTTACAAAAATTAAATCCAGAAGTGAAAACAGCCGTTGAAAAAGGTCAGCTGGAAATGGGGCATGCGCGTGCGCTGTTAGCACTAGAGGGTTTGCAACAAGGTGATGTAGCACAGCAAATCATAACGCGCGATTTATCGGTACGTGAAACGGAACACTTGATTCGTAAATTGCAGGCACCAGCAAATGCCAATAATTCATTAAGCCAGCGTATGGATCCTGATGTGGCACGTTTACAAACAAACATCTCAGAAAAGTTGGGTGCCAAGGTTGGGATTCAGCACTCTGCAAAAGGTAAAGGTAAGTTGGTCATTCATTATAATACCTTGGAAGAGTTGGATGGAATTTTGGATCATATTCACTAACAGAAAAAATGTTGTTCTGTAAATTATGTAAACCATCGTTCATGTCTTCCCTGAGCTTAGTGTTTGTTGGCGAGCTTGCGAGCCCTACAAACACTAAGCATCCGGGATCCACCTCTTGGGACGACATTTTAAAGGATTAATTTATAAGGTATTACATTGCGCTCCAATAAAATAAAATTTTCTTCACAAATATACCCTATTTTTATCTGCAGTCTTGCTGCGCTGTTTTATGTGTATGACTATTTTATCCAAGTCGCCCCTAGCGTAATGACACATCAATTGATGCACGTGTTTTCTATTGGTGCTGGTGAACTAGGCGTATTAAGTGCGGCCTTTTATTATTCTTACACAATAATGCAAATACCCGCGGGGATTATTCTTGATCGCCTGGGTGCCCGCAAAATATTAACAGTCGCAGTTAGTATCAGCGCTTGCGGAGTGATTGTATTTGCATTGTCACAACATTTATTGGTCGCAGGTGTTGGGCGGTTTTTAATTGGGTTTGGGTCTTCATTTGCATTTGTTGGTAGTTTGTTTTTAGCATCGCGTTGGTTTGCGCACAAATATTTTGCGATGATTGTAGGCTTTGTGCAGCTTGGTGGAAGTTTGGGTTCTATTTTTGGATTGGCTCCGTTGGCATTGGTTATTAATCGTTTTGGTTGGCGAGAAAGTTTGTTGGTTTCTGGATTACTAACGTTTGTGTTTGCAGGTTTATTTTGGCTGGTAATACGTGATGGCCGTAATTCAGCGCCACAAGATACAGTTAAAAAAACGTGGCGTCATGAAGGCAAAAGTTTAATACACCTGCTGCGACAACGCCAGCTATGGTGGGTGGCACTATGTAGCTTAGCATCCTGGGTGCCCGTTGCTACTGTGGGTGCGCTGTGGGGTGTGCCGTATTTAATGACAGTCTATGGTGTGGGCAATGTAGTTGCTGGAAAAATAGTCTCTTTATTTTGGGTTGGTTTAGCCGTTGCTAGTCCATTTGGGGGCTGGTTTTCAAATTATATCAATAGAAGGCGGCCGCCGTTGATTGCGAGTTTTTCGATAGCTGTCGTGGCGGCGCTATTATTGATTTTTGCAACGAATATACCATTATGGGTGGCTGCAGCCGCACTATTTTTGCTGGGCGTTTCGTCTTCTGTGCAAGCTATGTCATTTGGTTTGATAAAGGATATTGTTCCCATGAACATGTTGGGTACGGCGTCGGGGATTAATAATATGGGAGCAGTGCTTGGCGGCGCGCTATCGCAACCGCTTGTAGGCTATTTGTTACATTTGCATTGGAATGGCGTTGTTGTTAATAATACACCTGTATATAGCATAAGCAACTATCAAAAAGCATTTGTTGTTTTGCCCGTTGTGGCGTTAATAGGCTTGGTTGCATCATTGTTTTTTGTTAAAGAAACATACTGTCAGCAAAGAGCCACCTTTTAAGTTGCCTTGCGTGCGGTGCTATTGTTCTCTTTGGAATATGTTTCCAGGGTGAATAATAGATTGTCGGGCTGAAAAATTGAAGCAAAAAACAATCTATAGGTGCTATTAAGTCGAATTTTGGTTTCGATACCAGGCTTGTTTATACGCTTTGACCTTACAGTTTGGAGAAAACCCCACCGCTTTTTTAACCGTCCAAAGGCGATTACCCGTTTTGTTCTTGTTATCAGTATTCGCGTAATCTAAACAAATTGACATGGCTGGTCGGCTTAAGTAAGTCAAACCATTAGGCGTTGTAACCCAACGTCCACCTGCAGTTGCAATTAATAAGCTAGCGTGGTGTTTTTTTGATTGCCCGGGTGCTGTGGCTGTAAATGGGTATGAAAAAATTTTGGATTTACCTTCGGGGATTTTTACTGAAGGTGCAAACCCGCCAACATGAATGTAAATAGCGCTCTTGCTGTTATTAACGACGCGCACTTGGTTGATCTGTGCAAATGCATGTAAGCTGGTGAGTAACCCAACTCCGATGAAAGCCAAAAGCTTCTGTGTGAATGACAAGGCTGTCTCCTTACAATCCCAAGTTTATTCTACCTGGTAATTGAATATGAAATGATGAGGTTGTGCAATATGTTGCGAATAGAATAGCTATTGTGCAGCGAATATCTTACACGTAGTATCGGTTTATTCGGTAAGCCAGGTTGCTGAGTATTTGGTTGGTAGGTTGGGTTGCAGAAAAAAAATTGTCGATATGGCTAACGGGTTGGATTTCTATTAAGCTATTACAGATAAAAACATCACTGGCTATTGAAAGGTCTTCAGTGGAGATTGAGCGCTCGTGGGTTTGTATGAGCTCTAAAATAATATTGCGAGTGATGCCGGGCAGTGTGCCGCAAGTTAATGCGGGGGTGTGTAGCTCATTATCAATGATCAAAAAAATATTCGCTGCGGTTGTGCAAACAACGTTGCCTTGAGTATTTAATAAAATAGCATCATTAAAGCCTGCATTAATAGCCTCTTTGCGTGCCATACTATTGTCTAAATAGTTTAATGTTTTATATTGAGATAACGGCGAGTGTTCGTTAATGATGTATTTAGAAATACACAGATTGAGTGGTTTATTTTTTTGTTGGATGTGCTCTGAAACGGTGATCAATAGTGTCGGCTTACAAATAGCGGGAGGATTTAAACCACGCTCCCCCTCACCTCGCGTGATCGTGATGCGCACGCTAGCATCTTTATTTAATAAGCTATTTTCTGAGAGTAGCTGTTGAATAATATCGAAGATGCTTTGGCGGTTTAGTGCGTAAGAAATTTCAAGTGCCGCTAGCCCTTTAGATAGGCGGTCTAAATGCTGGCTTAGCGCAAAGGGTTTGCCATTATAGCAACGCAGTGTTTCAAAAACCCCGTCACCTAATAATAAGCCGCGATCCATGCAGGAGATGGTATTTTTGTTGTTTGTAAATATGTTGTTTATGTAATGCATATGCCCAACATATCAAAAAAAAGCCCCCGATTAAAGAATTAATCGGGGGCTCGAGGGTAGAGGTGACTGTTATAAGATACGTGTATTGTTTAATTTTTTAGGGCAATAAAACTGCCACTTGTTGTTAATAATAAGAAAATAAACGCCTCTGCCACCTAGGTCAAGGGTTGAGTTTGTGTGAATTACACCATCAGGACCACGAGTAATGTGTTTTAGGTGGGGTTGAAAAATACCGTTGACACAAACCAATTTATCTAAAACAAATGGTTTTCCCTTGATAGTAATCACTTGGCCTTTGAGTTGTTGTAGGCTCGTAACACCAGGCTGGTTGATTTTTATCGCAGGAACACGTTGGCCTTTAAATTTTACCGTAGTTACTTTGCCAACCGGTGTTACAGGCAGCAATGGGCTGTGTAAAGGCTGCATTGGCTTGTACACTGGCATCACGTTTGATGCAGCCACTATGCTAAGTGATGACATGAAAGCCACGCCGGCAGCGATTGTTGTGATAAGTAATTTTTTCATAATAAATCTCCTGTGTATTAAAGTTAGTTACAATGAAAACCATGCAGCCTGACGGAAATAACACGCCTGTATTTTAATAGGTTTAGTTTGGACGTCTTGATATAAGCAACATTACCTGAACAGTGTTTAATGGATATTAATGTTAGGTATTGTGGGTATGTCCGGCCAAGGTTGGGGTCGTAGTTGAGTTGGTGGCCAATATAGTGACGCAAGCTAGCGTTTCGATAGTGGCTGTTAAGTACATACCCTTCCGGGGTGCTTTTTAGGGTTGGCACCTTAGGTTGGTGGGTTTGATAATTTGCGACGCTCAGATTGGTTAGGAGTATTGCTACCAGGCCTAGGATGAAACTTGAAATGGACCTCATCTTTATTTCCTTACTTTCGGATTAAGACACTGACAAATATAGTAAATAAATACGCAATTTCCGGTGTTTCATATTCTAAAATATCTATCATATTCAACCTATTGAATTATATACCTAAAGTAGATGGTTTTTCTGAAGGAAAGGTGTATCTACCTCCGTATTCTTACAACTGCATGCAGGGTTCTGTCAGTGGTGCACATAAAGCGCTTGGCCCCGTTGCGCTACCCCTGAAAAGCCGATATACTGCCGCGAATTGTCCGTGGTTTAAGCGGGAAATGCGAGTGCGTGTGAGATAAGAGGCGATAACACCATGCAAGAAGCAGCCCAAATGCGAGCTTATCGTTGGATAGGCGTACAAGCAGTTGTTGTGTTAATAGTAGCGTTGGCATGGTCTGCGGCTAGCACCCACGCAGCGACGTCAGCTCTATTTGGTGGCATTGCCTGCATAATTCCTAACTTGCTGTTTGCAAGGCACTTTTTTGCAAAAGTGCGGGCACGGGGAGATAGGCAGGTTCTTACGGCGTTTTATTGGGGTGAGCTTTTAAAGCTAGCACTTAGCGTGGTATTCTTATTATTGTTGCTAACCAAGGCACAGGTACAGATACTGCCGCTCTTCATCGGCTTCCTGGGTGCGCATTTGGGATTATGGATTGCGCCTTTTGTGTTAAGATCGAGAGCGATTAATCAAGATGGTGAACAAAGTAGCGAGAGCAGTAACGGATGAGCACTAAAGCAACGATCACATCAGCTGAATACATCCAGCACCACCTGCAGCATTTGCAACTTAATCTATCCACGTGGAAGATTGGGCCGAGCCATTCTTTTTGGACATTAAATTTAGATACGATGGGTGTATCGATTATTTTGGGTGTCTTATTTCTTACTCTATTTTATATCATGGCGCGACGAGCTCATACCGGTGTGCCTACAGGTTGGTTGAACTTTGTCGAGGCCATGCTTGAGCAAGTTGACGGTATGGTCAAAGAAGTATTTCATGGGGGTGAGAATAAACTGATTGGCCCGTTAGCATTAACCATATTTGTGTGGGTCTTTTTAATGAATTTTATGGACTTAATACCGGTTGATTTAGTGCCACGTATTATGGCGTTTTTTGGCGCCCCTCATTTTAAAGCTGTACCAACTGCTGACCCTATGGCCACTTTTGGTATGTCGATCACAGTATTTCTATTAATCATCTTTTATAATTTCAAGGCAAAAGGTATTCCTAAGTTGGGTAAAGAAATATTGTCTAAACCCTTTGGCTGGTACTTAATGCCGATTAATATCGCGTTCCGAATTTTAGAAGAGCTGGTGAAACCTTTATCGTTGGCACTGCGTTTGTTTGGAAACTTATTTGCAGGCGAATTAATTTTTATTTTGGTGGCGATTATGCCGTGGTGGATTCAATGGCTTCCAGGAGGTATCTGGGCCATATTCCATATTTTAATCATCACCATTCAGGCATTCATATTTATGATGCTAACAATTGTGTATCTCAGCATGGCGCATGAGACGCACTAATGACTTTAACTAACAAAAAGGAAAGATAATGGAACTTGCAAGTGTTATTGCCACCGTTCAAGGAATGTCTGCTATTGCAGCTGCGTTGTTGATTGGTATGTCTGCATTAGGTACGGCAATTGGTTTTGGTGTGCTAGGCGGTAAGTTTTTAGAAGGTATTGCTCGTCAGCCTGAATTAAAAGGTATGTTGATGGGTAACCTGTTTTTAATCGCAGGTTTGGTTGATGCGTTCGCGGCTATCGGTATTGTAATGGGTTTATATTTGTTCTTCGCAAAAAACCCGTTCTTGGGCGAAGTGTTGCAGCATGCGACAAAAGCGGTTAGCTAACTTAAGTTAATAAATAATAGATCGAGGTCCACTATGGAT
>JAJFJO010000345.1 GCA_021774015.1 Gammaproteobacteria bacterium | reverse complement strand
TTCTCCATTCAATTTTTTAACAATACCACGAACAATAGCTGGGTGCCCTTTATATCCATGAGGAGACCGCACACACTCTACTTTCAAATCTAAGTTACCGTCGCGTTGCTCGCCTTGTAACCATTCAAGAAAGAGAACCTCCGCTCCTATTCGGGTTCTTCTTGAGGACTTACCTCCCCATTTAACTGTAATAGAATGCATTCTTGGTGTTATTCTCTTTACCGGTTCCATAGAGAAATCCTTTTTCTCTTCAACTACTTCCCGCTCTGTATCACCAATATCTCGATCTGCTTGTTGATTCTCAGCCTCAAGAGCTTTTATTTCAGCAATCAAACTATCTTTTGCGGAAATACCAACGCTTTGTTCGCGCTCGATTAAACTCTGCTTTCTACCTGAAAGCACTCTGCTCTGCGCTTCAACATCCACAATAGCTTGCTCTACTTCATGAAGCTGCCGATTTTTATCAATAAATATTTGCTGTGCCGCTTGAATAGCCTGTTCAAAATCATCTTGTTTTTGAGAATAGTGATCGAATGTGTAGTTATCGCTACTACAAGGTTTTAACCCTGATACGATTGAAAGCAAATGTTCACGAATAGTGGCATCGGGTAGCGCATAAAAAACATAGCGACCGGCTTCTTCAGCGGCCTCAATAATAGCAGTCATTACAATTTTTTCTTCCGGTGATAATATACCACTGCCCGCAATGTGTTTTTTAAATTTATCAAGGTAGACAGACACTTTTCCTCTAGCACCTGTATCTGATATTGCAAGGACTAAGGACTGCATCAATATTTCTGGCCGTGCAATTTTCAGTAACTGCTGAAAAGTTTCCGGCAACTTATCATCACCCCTTTCTCCAATAAATCCTTTCTTCACAACCCAGATAAGACCTCTCACAGTTTGAGCGGAGTGGTTAACAGCATTGGGAGCAAGGCTCATTATCATTTTTTGCTCTGGAGTTCCTTCTGTCCCATCCAAAGTACCTGGCAAATCAACTAAGAGATAACCATTTTTATCAGCAGGTTCAACCAATTGCGGCCATAGCGTTACAGCAACTTCATTATCACTTTGAGTACACACCTCTGAAAGTTCACCACTACAGCGTAATTTTTCTTCATCTTCATCATCTTCTTCATAATCACAACCATGCAAGGCATTAGTTAATGTGCTTTTGCCAGCTCCAGTAACACCAAATAAATAGGTAACCTGTTTATCAATTGCCGGGCTAGCACGCTCAACTAGTGTTCGCAAATCAGCATGCAGACGATCAAATGCTTCAAATCGAGTTGATATAGCAGCTGCAGCACCGGCATTATTATTATCTTCTATTGCCAATTTCGTTAGCGGAGATAAAGTTATGACAGAAGCTAGTGCGTTCATAGACAGACTTGGCACTTGCGCAAAATGTTCTAACATCCCTAAAACAGATTCAGAACCTGCCGTTACAGCATCTTTGAAGCTCCCTATTATTTGATGTGGCAGCTCTGCTTTTTCAAATGCATTGCCTTCGTAGATTTCAATGCATTGAAATAAAACCTCTGTGTGTTCTACTTGCGTCTTTACTGTGCGCGGACCTTTGGGATTATACAGTGTTTCGCTTATTTTATTGGGCAAGACCATATTTTCAGTAGGAGCTGAAAATAAGCTGGCTAAAACATATAACTGATGCTTAAAGTCATCCACTGTTACATTATATGTACTGACACACCGCTGTAATTCTTTGAGCTTGCTTCCCACCACCTCAGCAACAGCAGCCGTTGACACTTGCTCTAAATTAGCCAAGGGGCCATTTGCTAGGTGCCCTCGATTATCAGCAATTAAACGTGCCGCATGCCTTCGCATTGCTGTCTCAGTTGCACTTTCTTTTATTCGATCCAGTAGGTGCCCTGCCTCATCACATAGAGCATTAAATGTATTTTGATAATATTTAAAGAAGGCATTAATAAATTTCTCACTGGCCAGTAAATTTATAAAGTCATGAGTTGGTTGGGCATACTGGCTGACTATTTTTGCAGTTTCATTTATTTCTTCAAGAAGCTTTTGATCAATCTCAATATTATTTCCTAGTTTATTCGCCTCTATCCATGACACACAAAGCTTAATTTGGCCAAGTGTTTGAAGCGCTACATAGCAGCTTGACATATTAAGCAAGTATTCCGGCTGTTTAATAGCACTTTCATAGTAGTCTACTAAAAAAATATCAGTTTTTAATAATTTTTGCACGTTTTGTAGGTGAAACCAACCTGGCAGTGAATTATCCAAATCTTTTTGTGATACAAGCTCCCCGCCTGAACTAGAAATAATCTGTTTTATATAATCCAAGGCTCTGCGGATGTGCTCTGGTATTTTGTTTTGCTCACCTGTACGCAACTTCGTTAAAATACTATTCAGATCTCTTTGTGCTTGCCTACCTGTTGTAAGCGTTGCAAGTCGCTCAATTTGTTGCACTTGTTCAATGGCTTTCAATCGTGAGTCTATTTCTCGCAATTGGAAATTCTGAATATCAAATTCGTACATGACATCTTGTAAACCATGTTCAAGCACTTTAAACAGTTCTTGTTGGTTACTAATCACTATATCAAAGCGCCCCATAACTTCTTTGTGATTCGCTTGTATCTGCTCTGATAGAGCGTTAAACATCTTCTGTATTTGCTTCATCATCTGTTTTGAAGCATCACGTTTGCGACCAAATGCACCACCGAAACTCATTAAACCACTAAAGACCATTGATACAGGATTAATCAATGCCATCGCACTACCCGCTGCCAATGCACCCACAAAACTTGAAATCCCCTGTGCACAGGTCACAAGTCCTTGACCCGCAATAGCCGCGCGTTGAACATGTCGATTTGGTATTCGTGCCATAAGATCAAAAGCGCCGCGGATATTATTATAATTTTGAGCAATTTTAGATTCTTGTATTTTTATTTGCTGCTGTTGATCAGCAGCATCTAAGCGTGCATTAAGTTTTTGCAATTGTGTATTAGCCTGAATAATATTATTATTAAAACCCTTAATCTCTGCAAAGTACGCATGCATCTTTGCTTCATTTGCACTTTGCATGGCTGCAGCTGCAGCAGAATTACCTGCAGGAGTGTTTTGTAGATCATCACCAAAAACAAGCGTTTGAAAATTATCTGTAATATAGGTTCGTGTGGCATCCGTCATTTCTAGTATTGAACCATCCGCTACTACAGCCACTGCAGCACTATTGTCATTATCACCCATTTTATTTTCCCCTTGGTTATTAGTATGCGATGACGCTGTCATCGTTGTTGAGACATCTTCAATACCGACTTTCCAAGGCCCGTATCCCAACTTGCCTTTTGACTTCCCAGTGGCAGCTGAATAACCTATGCCACCACCAACATGAGCACCTGCTGCAATTGATAAGCTATAACGTTTTTCAGCTCCTCGTAAAACAAGGTCAACACCAACTGCCTGGGCTTGCGCACTTGCACCCAATTCTGTTTTTGTTGCATTCATAGAAATGCCCGCGTTAGGGCCTGTAATGCTAACCTTTTCGATGATCATTGAACCTATATCACCACCCACGCTTGATGCCAAATCTTGCATCATACTTGAATCTAAAGCTAAAGCTCCTGAGGTCATAAATTCGGCCACTGTGCAGTTTGGCATGGCAGTACAAATATCTTCAGCCCCTAACTGAATATTAATAGCAACACCCTCTGTGCCTATACTTAAAAAAACACCCCCTTTTAGAACTTTATCGCCACCTTCTTTAGAAACAGCAAAGCTATAATTCCACACAGGTGTAGTAACTGTTGGGGCTGAAGGCCCTCCCGGACTTGATGCAAAATTTCCTTGCACATCTAGGGTTGGTTTGGAAGCATCATATGGCATAATTTGTCTCCGCATTCCTTTTCAACATTCTAAAAATACTCGTGCTGTGACAGTTGTCAGCTTAGACACATCAAGCCTGTTTTTTTCGTAATTAATAATAATGCCGCCATTATATCATCACTACCCTAAAAAACACCCTCACTATGAGGTGAAAATCAGGCTTTGTAACAAATTAATCCACACGCGAGGTAACGATAACTTGCATGAATTATCTTGTGACACCTCTACTCACTAACTGAATATGGTTAGCCATCAAAAACTGGGTTACGTAACTTAAAATGAGCATTAACTAAGTTATCGGCCTATGCACAAAAGATTATTTCAATAATTAAAACTTTTGTCTACACAAAAACAAAAAAGGTGTCGTTAGGCACCTTTTTCATACTTCACAATATTTTTTAGCCTATAGTTGATCAAAGCCTGCGGCACTGAATCCGTTTCCATTTACAATAGCCACGGCTGCCTGTTTTTTTCAAGCAATGTTTACGTACCAAACTTCGCGCCTTATCATAGGTATAGTGCTTACTCCAATAACGGCCTAAATAACATTTCCAACGGTAATTTTTATAGCGCGGATAGTAGTAGGATGGATTGTAATAATATCGGCGGCAAATACGTCTGCCATGATAGTAAGAATAACGACAACGATAACGCCAACCTGCAAACTGCTTACCCGCTAGAGATTGTACAAGTGCATTAGCGCTGCTCTGATCTATGCTTGAATGAGTTGTAGGCGCTGCGAGTGACATACCCGAAAAACCCAACATAACGGCCGCTGATAACGCCCCCAACGCTTTGAGATTACTCATAATTTCGCCCTCACGAATAAGTGTTAAGCTTATAGCTATAACCCCCACAACCGTTCATTGACAGAATATAGCTTACAATGGCAAGATTTTCCTTTAACCCAAAGTAAAAAATCGATTCATTGCATAATGCTAT
>JAJFJO010000344.1 GCA_021774015.1 Gammaproteobacteria bacterium | reverse complement strand
AATGAACGCATTCCGATTAAAGCGATCTTACTTACAGAAACCTCCATAAAGCAGATTGAATCATCTAAAAATCAAGGTGGTTTCCACATAAAAGATAAGCGAACTGTTCTTGATAAAGTTGTGGGTAGCAAGTCAAATAATAGTGAACCAAAGATTCTTAAAAATGTAAGTCCCGTTAGTAAAGATCGGAAGTATAAGTCATCTAATCACACCTTGAATACGGCTATAAAAAGGATTATGCAACAATTTTTCTGTAAAATCTGAAATCCTTTTCCCTTAATCAATTGTTATTTGTGTTTTTTTTCTTTTTAGATTGCTCACATCAATTTTACCAGGCCCCCTTTTCTTGCGAGGGGCCTGGCTAAAATTGACATTCTCAATCTTAAGGGGAAAAAAATATTAGTTATCTTTCAACTTAAATCTCTCTATTCCTTGTTTAAGTATATTTTTCCACTAATCCACTCCTCATGAGTCTCTTGAAGGATCGCTGTCACTAATCTCTCGCAGGATTCTTTGTTCGGGAATACTCTCACAACACGTGATCTTCGCTTAATTTCTTGATTAAGCCTCTCCATCGCATTAGAAGTTCGAATTTTTTTCCAGTGACTTGCAGGGAATTTGAAAAAAACGAGTCCTTCCTCTATATTTTCCTCTAGCCATTTAGAAAACGTCGGGGCTGTTTTTTCATATTTTTCCACTGTACTTTTCTTGCAAGCCAGAGCCAGATCCATGTTTGGGCAGTTAAAAATATCCCTCACTGATTGGCTTATTTCTTCTTTCATTTCCTTTTTTGGAACATAGGCTTGTGCATTTTGAGCCATGTGAAACGTACATCTTTGCCAAGGCACCGAAGGAAATACAGCTCTTCGAGCTGCTCCAAGTCCGCTATGATCGTCAGAAATAATGAGCTTAAGCCCTTTCATTCCTCGCTTCTGAAGGGTCTCAAAAAAAGATCTCCAGTGAATCTCTGCTTCTGAAAGACTCACGGAAATCCCCAGAATCTCTCTTTTTCCATCCTCGTTGACACCTATGGCTGAAAGAACAGCTAGATCCCTGACGCTTCCTTCATGCCGAATTTTTTCATACCTGGCGTCCACATAAAGGTAGCTTATTGCACCAAGAGACCTTTGGCGAAAAGCTTCTAATTCTTCATCCATAAGGGCCGCCAATCTGGAAACCTGTGTTGAACTGACTTCAAGTCCACAGAGTTCCTCTGTTATTTTTTTTACATCTCTAGTAGAAACTCCTTGGACATACATTTCTGCTATTGCAAGCTTCAAGGCTTTTTCTGATCGGCATCCTTTTTCTAAGCAGGAAGGGTAAAACTCTAAATCCCTGACCTGTGGGATTTTTAGATTTAAAGGACCAGAGCGTGTGTGTAATGTCTTATCCTTAAAACCATTGGAGTATCCTTTGCGTTCCTCTGTTCTCTCGAAAGGTTGGGCCCCTATACAGTTTTCGCGCTCAATTTTCATCAATTCGTTGAGGAGTTTTTCCAAGACAGTAGCAAAATTTTCCGTGCCACCAGTAATTAATCCTTCCAATATTTCCGCAATCATTTTAGATTTAATGATGTCTGAAATCATAATTTCTCCTTTTTTGTTGTGATTAAAGGAAATTTAGATTTCAGACAATTTTCTAGCAACCAAGTTCTTTGATTGCCGATATTGAATTTACAGAAACAATGTTACACTACCATAAAAAGAATTGAGTCCAACACTTTAGAGGACGTTGAGAATGCGTTAAAAATGCAAGCGTTTGAACTCGTTAAAGTGGAAGGAAAGAAACTATTCACTTTAAAAAGAGAGCTGCAACAAGACAGAGATATTGTGCTCGAGGCTGTTAAAGCCAATGGTTTCGTACTACAGCAACTTAATGAAAAGTTTAAAGATGATGAGGAGATCATAACTGAGGCTGTTACCAATAGGGGATTTGCAATGAAATATGTCAGCGAAAAGTTTCGCTCAAATAAAAAGGTCGTACTGAAGGCTGTCTCGTCTAATGGCATGGCGTTGAAATTTGCAAGCAAAGATCTTCAGGATGACGAAGAAATTGTTCGAGCAGCTTTAAAGAATAACGACAAGGCATTGAATTGTGCAAGTGAGAGAGTTCGTAAATTAATATTGAAGCGCGAGTAAGTTGTCCTGGATAAGATTTGACCTTACAAGTACAAGGACTTGTAAGGTGTCGAACCTTTGAAAGATTTCTGACAAGGCTCTCATATTTGCTAGTCTCTCTGTCAGCTATTTTTTTAGGCTATTATTACTCTAAGGGATCCGCACAAATTATGCCTTTTTAGAAACCACAGTACACATTCTGAGAAAGAGGGCGCAGAAAATTATCTATCCGCCTTCTGACTGATCCTTCAAGCGCCATGTAGTTTCAATTAGCTCAATTTTGGAAGATCAGCTTCTCTCATCTTCCCCAACACTTTACAGATTCGATTAAGTATCAACTACTCATTTTTTTCTAATGAGAGTGAATCAAAAGAAGCTAACTCGTTGAAAAAAAAGAACAAAAAAAATAAACTCAAGTTAGGTAAATAAATAAAAACCAGTAAAAAAAGGATAATTAATGAAGAGTAACTTAATTTATAACAGAAGTCGCGATTTAAGCAACAAACTCTACTCAAGCTTAAATAGTTACTCCCAATCAAACGCGACCCTTGGGCGGATATGTTCAGTTCCTGTTGCACTCTTAGATAGTGGAATGGGGGCATTGAGTATACCGCTTGCTTCCATTGAGTTTGCCGCTATGGCCGCCATTAATTTGATAGGAGCAGCATTCTCAAAAGAATACACATTAAGAAATGCTTTAAAGTACACTGAAGGCAGTCTCATGCTAGCTGCAGCAACTCCTGTTAAATTTGCACTAGTTCCAATTAAGGTTGTTTTTCAAATTTTTGCCATTCTATACGACCCAAAAAACGTTGTGTCTATCGAAAGGGAATAATCGACTTTCCTAAAAAGAAGGCGTGGGGAATGATCTACCCGCCTTCTGACTCATCCCTCAAGCGACGGGTTGGAGTTTCGATCGGCTCATTTTTTGGAAGGTCCTCTTCCCGCCCAGCCCCCAACTCCTTAAATTTGCGCGCTGTAATTAGCACTCGACCTTCAAACGACCCCACCGCTTTATTATAGGCGTCTACTGTGCGATCTAGGCCTTTGCGAATCTCTTCAAAATGATCAGATAGCACCTTAATTCTATCATGAAGAACTTTTCCTAAGTCGCAGATCTGCTGAGCATTTTCAGCAATTTTCTCCTGATTCCATCCATACGCGACAGAGCGTAAAAGAGCGATCAGTGTCGTCGGGGTCGATAGAATTATCCGCTGCTCCACGCCCCACTCGATCAAGGTTGGATCTTGCTCCAACGCCGCACTAAAAAACGCCTCGCTCGGGAGAAAAAGAACAACAAATTCGGGAGCGGATTGAAACTGATCCCAGTAGGATTTTGTAGAGAGTTGGTTGATATGTGTTCTTATTAGTCTCGCATGATCTTTTAGCTTTATAAGCCTCATTGATTCATCCTGAGTGTCAATAGCGTCTAAATAGGATTGCAAACACGCTTTCGAGTCGACAACGATCTGTTTTTTATTGGGAAGCTTAATGACCATATCGGGACGCAATCTTCTATCATCACTTTTTACCGATTCTTGCTGAATAAAGTCG
>JAJFJO010000343.1 GCA_021774015.1 Gammaproteobacteria bacterium | reverse complement strand
TGCAACATATCATTATACAATTTGCACGTGAAGGGGGTGCGCCTGAAAGGTTGCAAAAACTTTTTGAGGTACTTGATATGGATAATAACGAGAGACTTGCTAACTTACAGGCAGGTAGTGAAGTGCAGGATGATTTTAGCTGGGCGATGGGTGAGCCAGATTCAACCTGGAGCCCTCTATGCATTAGACCAAATCCTTGCGTTCGATCTGGCGAGTATACCGCGGGGTCTCCTCAGCATCAAAGATATAGGGGTGGTTTTGAGTTTCAGTATCGTGATGTGTATGCCATCGTTGGAGATGTGGGCGTGGTTTTAATAACGTTGGGGTACTTAACGTTTGATGATATGTTTTATATTAAAATCAAGCCGTCTGAAAATAGTTATGCACTTTCCCAGCATCGGTTGTTATGCAGAGGAGGACATGTGTGTTCTCAATACACTGCACTAATGCTTACACAAGGATTAGTACCTAAAAGAGACTTAGAAGATTTTATCTGGCGTGATCCGGTTGAGGATAATATGAAATTTGCTTATAGGGCTCTTCGTGAAGGGTTGCTTAACACGCGAGGCTTCTCTCACTGTCCTCCTAGTTTGTTTACCTCGAATGGAACAGCTGCCTTACGTGAAGGTCTGGTAAATTTGGACTCCTTCTTTAGGGGGCGCTACAATGGTGCTCATGGTGCTCATGGTGTTCAGTACGATCCAAAGCAGCTTGAACGTTTTCTGAGGGATGAATATGGATTAATGGCTCTGAGAGAAGGGCTTATTACTCTTGAGCAAATGTTAAGAAGAGAGAATGCTAACCTGAAAGGTATTTTAACAACACTAGGCTTGGCAGCATTGCGTATGAAGCTTATTACGGTGGAAGATGCGGTAGAGTGTAATCTTGACGTGATGTTTTCTTTAAAAAATGATCCTGGTATTTTATTAGCTTTAAAAGATAACTGGATACCGTTAACAGAATTTAAAGTTTTCCAAGGCAAATTTAGTAACAGCTACTCTCTAAATGCGGTAAATGCAGCTGTTTCTGAAAGGATGCTGCAACATCGTGGCGGGGAGACGGGTACTCCTAAGGATGAGAAAAAAATTACTGTAGTGCAGGGGCTGTGGAGAGGGCGAGCTGCTCGTAAATCACTTGCGCTGCGAGCTGAGCTTGCTAAGCGAAAAGAAAATAGGGGTGTTTTTGGTGACACTATTTCTGGTAAAGCGCTTTTAAAGACGATAGACGAATTGATTAATGAAGGCAGGCTGGTTGAGGCTGAGCAGGTTTTAGCATGTTATGATAGTAAGCAAACAGCGGATGATGCTGATACGCCTGCTGTTGGTGGTGCGGCTGCAGCCGCCGCAGCTGGTTCGGCAGCAAGCTAGCTATCTATAGCACTTTCTCTAGCCCATAAATCAACTGATTTAATTCCATGGCTTTGCGGCAGGCCATAAACACGCCGGGCATCATGGATTGTCTATCTGTGCTGTCATGTCGAATTGTTAGCGTTTCACCTTGCCCACCAAACATCACCATTTGATGTGCGAATAAACCAGGCAATCGTACAGAATGAATATTCACACCTTGGTAATTATCGCCGCGCGCACTGTCTGTAGAGGTGTTTTTCGCTGTATGCTCGCCGCGTGCAGCAGCAATCATTTCGGCAGTTTTGCGTGCAGTGCCTGAGGGAGCATCGAGCTTTAACGGATGATGCATTTCGATGATTTCAACATCGGGTAGATACTGTGCGGCATCTTGTGCGTACTTCATCATTAAAACAGCCCCTAGTGAAAAATTAGGGGCGATAATACCGCCGAGTGATTGCTTGTTGCAGGTGGTTTGTAGTTCTTCAATTTCATTGATGGTTAAACCGGATGTGCCAATGACAGGGCGCGCGTTGTTAGCGATAATCATTTTGGTATTATCAAATGCAGCTGTTGGGATAGTGAAATCGACAACTACGTCAGCCTGGGTAGACTGAATTGCGCTGGCCAAATTATCCTGCCTGCCGGTGGTTGCAACGAGCTCGAGGTCGGGTTGTGAGGCAATGGTGTCTACTGTTACTTGGCCCATTTTACCTTGGTAGCCGTTGATAATCACTTTTATTGGCATAGTTTTTCCCGATTCAAACGGTTGCAGCAACTGCAGCTTTAAGGTTTTTTGCTACAAAATCCCAGTTAACCAATTGCCAGAAGTTGCTGACGTATTTAGCGCGATCATTACGCGTATCAACATAATAAGCATGCTCCCAGACATCACACGTTAACAACGGTGTTAGGCCAACCGTCATCGGGTTATCAGCATTGGGTGTGCTAATGATTTCAAGCTCGCCGCTTGCATTGCGCACCAACCATGCCCAGCCAGAACCAAAACGTGTCAAGGCACTGTTGGTAAATTGTTCTTTGAAGGCCTCTAACGAGCCAAATGCTTTTTTGATTGCATCAGCAAGTTCACCATCAGGTTCGCCACCGCCATTAGGTTTCATGCTATGCCAGTAAAATGTGTGGTTCCAGATTTGTGCCGCGTTATTAAAAACGCCGCCGCTGGATTTCATAACAACCTCATCTAATGACATGGTTTCAAATTCAGTATTTGGAACAAGTCCGTTGAGTTTGTTCACATAGGCTTGGTGGTGTTTGCCATAGTGATACTGTAATGTTTCTTCTGAAATATGGGGTTCTAGTGCATTCATTGGGTAGGGTAGTTCAGGTAGTTCAAATGCCATGGCTTGGGTTCTCCTTTATAAAACGAGCCAAAACGATAACTGATAATACTGGTGTTGTAAATGCTTGTTTCTATTGCGCCAAATTGACCCTACCGGTATCATGTTTATTCTGATTTTTAGCGGTTTTATCACGATGTCA
>JAJFJO010000342.1 GCA_021774015.1 Gammaproteobacteria bacterium | reverse complement strand
AAAGAAACTCATACGTAATGCTATATTCTTCTTCTGACACTGCACTCGCTGCCGCGGCAGCAGCAGATCCACCAACACTGATTGAATACTCACCACCAGATAAATACTTTAACCCTTGCTCACCAGTAGCAGCGGCAAATTTAGGTCGTGATAGCTCATGAGGACAAGGAGCAAGATCTACATCATGAAAAAAATAAAATTTAGGATTACTACCTTCGACCTCCTGAACATCATCCAACGTCAACACTCTCCCCCGCCAAGTCCAAGTCCGCACTTCATCCTGATTAGAAGCTGGTGGCGCAAATAAACCAACACTCACCGGAGGTTGTAGCGCACTGGAGCCATTAAGCTCAAAACCATGCTCCGCAATAAACGAGCGCCCCGTTTGACCTGAATACATTTGCCGTTGCAGCGCATCAAAAATAGCACTACCATCAAGACTAAACCCCGTAGCAGGTGTAGCAACGTCAAATTGATTATACGCCCCAAATATCACAGGTGCATTCTGACCTCCTCCAGATCTAAATGTCCTTGCAGCAGAGAGATTTTTTCTGCGAAGAATCTGCATCAACTGTCTTACAATATTTTCACCACCTTTTCCCTTAAACCAAACGTAGACAAAATCAAGCATTGTGATCTCAATTTTTTTGTTGGTACTGCTGCTTAATGCAAGTTGCACACTTACAGTTAGAGTAAAATCTACTCGAGCATTCCTTTCAAACAGTGCAATCACTTTTCCCGACCCGACAACGATAGCAGCATACAACGCCGTTAAACCACGGCTATCTCTCACATTAACAAGCAAGTCAGGTTGCTCTAAAAGTGCAGCAACGATATCAGGCTCATTGCGCAAAACTGCTATATGCAATAGCGAAGCATTGTATACCTGCTCAGCAGGTAGCTGATTAGGATTTGCACCCAATGCTAATAATTTTTTAACCACCGTAATACTTGAAAACATAACAGCCAAATACAAAGGTGTTATTTTGTGTCTTTTACTCAACTGATTGACATTGTCTGGTGTAACAAAAAGATCAATAACTTGAGGATCACCATGCAATGCAGCAAAATGTGCAACAGAAAATTCTGATTCGCTCGGAGGGTTTTTACTGGCCTTTTTGAGCTTTTGCAACACATGGATGGGGCTGCCCAGCCATAATGCTATTTTAATAGGATGAAGCTCAGAATCATTTCCCGGCACACCATCAACATCAGCCCCACGGTCAATTAAAAACTCAACAATACCTTCATTCTTTGAATCAACACCCCAGGACCGAGTCATTAAAGCCAAAACCAACGGTGTTATTGCAGCGATTACCTTAGGCCCTTCATCCAACTTAGGCACTGAATCAATATCAACTCCTTTATCTAAAAACCACAATAATAATAAACGAATCTCTAAACTTTCAAACTCCTTCCTCTGCAGCAACAACTGGTGCAATGGCGTCGACCGGCCCCATGGAATAGATTCAATAGCTAGAGCATTGAAATCAGACGTCATAGCCCAAAATAATTCGCTAAGCCCTACAGGCAAGTTAGCATAAAGTTTCTTTTGAGCATATCGATCACAGGCTGTTTTAATTCGTTTTTCCACACAGCTATCTGCACCTTTTAAAAGTGGCGCTTTTATTAGGTTTTTATTTTGAAGGGTTGCTTTAGGTTGGCCACCTGCCACCGATAAATAATCCTTATTCATTGTATCTTCAGTGGGAGCTTTAATAGGCCGAAGAAAGGATAAATCAAGTTTTTTAGCGCCCCTAAAATCCAAGATAAGTGGTGCACCAAGTTGCAACAATTTTTCAAGACACTTTAGCACATGAATCTGGGCGTTTTGAGTATTTTCTTTAGAAATAACATTACCTCTTTCGTCAAAAGGCGCATTGAGACCATGCACCAACATGCCCAACCAAGAAGTATCAAAAATAATTCCATCCATCTCAATTTCTAAAAATACAGTATCGAAAAGTGCTATTTTCCTCATAATAACAGCAACCATAGCAGCAAAATTTCTCGAAGAATTTAAGCGAGGGTTTCTATTGCTTGCTAGCGCAGGCACCTGGGCTAGTTGTTGTTGCTCAGCATGTACATGGCTTGATAACAAAGCGACTATTGAATTTTCTGAAAAAGCACAGGCTAAAGATAGTGGCGTCCACTCACAATCATAACCTGGCAAATAAGGATCGATCCATTTAGTATGTTTTGCTGCTGAAAACAAGAACTCCGGATTATAATTCTTTGGCCTTTCATCCGGAGGCAACATACTATAGCTTTTGTGTTTATCTAAAATAGCATTTACAATATACTTTTCTTTTCTTGCATTTTCATCATCAATACGTGGCTGGAAATAAAAAACCCCCTTTGAATCCACCAGACATCTTTGCTTCCAAACACATACAATCGTAAAAAACAATAAAGAAGCCTGATTTTCAGTAACATCATAAATACTAATCTCACCAATAAGGGCGTCAAAAAGTTTAATATTTAAGAGGCCAACTATACGTTGCATTAAATTACACCTGGGTAACACTTCACGAAGTTTTTTACAAGGATGTGGATACTCCCATGAAATATCTCCTTTATGAACAGCAATCAATTCATTTAGTACTTGTAACGCTTTGTCACTATCTTCGCGGCTCGCTAAAAAATCGATAGCCAGCAAATAATCTTCAACATCTATAGACCCTGACCCACCTCCTTCTGCTAATATTTTTCGTTGTCGCCACAATGCACCTAAAGTTTTTGCATTGGGAGTTTCTTGCGCATCATACATATCAAACTGCAGTAGCAACCCATATAACCCACAACCCTGATCAAACATTAGCTCATTCAAATCAACCAACGGGTGACAAATCAATGCAGCTGCCAAATAAACATTTTTAAACACAACAGCCTGTGCTAGCAACGTTCCTGTACCATGATAGGTGTTGATATTCACTGAAGCTAAATGATCAACAGCTGGAGTTGAGGCTGCAGCTGTTGCACTTGCCGCAGAGTGCGCTTCAGATGAAGCTCCTGCTGGATCTACATATCGCGATAATATTGCCTTTGAAATTAAATGCTCAGAATCATCGCTGTCTTTCTTAATAAGACATTCTAAAATCGATGGCGAAAATGATGAAGAATTTCTTAACAAACTTAAAGGTTGATCTAGGTCAGCACCATAACGAATCAATAGCGCTAAAAATTTTGTTTTGTTTGACCAAACATATTCCAATGGCAGCATATCCATAGGTGCCTGGCCAGATAAAACAACTCGAAACCGTTTATTAATTGCCGCTTTATTCTTTTTTAAAAACCCCTCAAGCTTTGCTTGATTGCCTTCAGACTCCTCCTGATCTAAAAAATATTTTATACGTTTGTGTTCTTTTTTTCCTTTTGCCGCTATTCGACGCCGACCCATTACTCAACCCCCCATCATAGCAATAATTAGACTTAGACCCATTCACTCACAACATTTGCTATAGCGACAGCCTAACTTAACTTACCAAAACAAATCAATCTATTTTTAGCTGAGCCTGGGCGTACTATTTATCTTAATTATTGATGGCAATCAATCGTGCCCTCAAGCGCCAGCAGCTAACACAAGATAATCACTTGTTTTTCTTACAGTTAATTCGAATATAACCAGTAGCTTTTAGTGTGTTTTGACAAGAATATATGCTCTTGAAATCACGCGCCTACCAAACCGGAACAGCTCCATCACCAAATAATTTTTTCGCCTCTGCCACCACTTGTGGGGATTGAGAAGCCTTCACTAACTCTCGTAATTTTTTACTATTTTTATCTGCCACACGTGCTGCAATAATATTGGCATAAGGTGAGTCTGCACCCTCAGTAAACAGAGCATCTTTACTTGGCGATAAACCTGACGGAATAGCATATGTTGTATTAATTGCAGCCAATGCAACATCACTCAGTGCTCGTGGTAATTCCGGGGCGCCTAACTCAACAAACTTTAAATGCTTTGGATTACTGGCGATATCTATTGGTGTTGCATTAATCGTTGCGCCTTTACGCAAACGAATCAATCCTGCTTTTTGCAGCAATAACAACGAACGCGCCTCGTTACTCGGATCGTTTGGAATTGCAACAATTGACCCCGGCTTTAGTTGAGATAATCTTTTAATTTTCTTTGAATACAAACCCATGGGATACAAGAATGTTTTACCGATAGGAACAATTTTATATCCTCGCGCCTTAATTTGCGCCTTAAGGAAAGGCATGTGCTGAAAAGCATTGGCATCGATACTGCCTTCACTCAATGCTTGATTAGGAACATTATAATCAGAGAAGGCGATAATTTTCACATGCAAACCATAACGCTTTAAAGCCACCTTAGCAGCGGTTTCCATTAACTGAGTTTCTGGGCCTGAAATGGTGCCTACTTTTATGGTGTTTGGGCCTTCTTTTTTTGAGCACGCCGGTAAGCTCATACTTAACACCACCAACAGCCCGACAATCATATTTTTAAACATCATATTCATCCTTGCATTCTCAGTTATTACTCAAAAATCATTACATAGGAAAGAGCTATAACACACTGCCTTCAATAAGTACAAAACAAACTATGCGTGCCGGATACTGATAGTTTAGTTTGGTATCTTCTTCATTTTACTGAAAAAAATTTCCAACTATGCTGGGTTGGCACGGCTACTCTCGGCTACTCTTCTGTGCGAACCAGTCGCCCACTATTTGCAGTAATTGCACCATCACTATTAGTATCACCACGGTATAAATCATCACATTGACTTCAAAGCGCTGATAACCATAACGAATAGCCACATCACCCAACCCGCCGCCGCCAATCGCACCTGCCATTGCAGAATAACCAACTAACGTAATTAAGGTTAATGTAATACCGCGCACAATGCCTGGCATCGCCTCGGGGATTAACACTTTGCAAATCACTTGCATTGGTGTAGCACCCATGGCTTGCGAGGCTTCAATCAAACCTGCTGGCACTTCTTGCAATGCACTTTCAACAATACGTCCTAAAAAAGGAATAGCAGCAATAGCTAAGGGCACTATTGCAGCGGCAGTTCCAATGGTTGTGCCTACAACTAATTGCGTAAACGGTGTGATCACCACCATTAAAATAATAAAAGGAATCGATCGAATGGCATTAACAATCACTGCAGTAACGCGATGAAAGGTTAGCCCCTCTAGCACGTGCTCTTTGCGCGTGATCACTAAAATCACACCCAAGGGAACACCAAACAGTACTGCGATGGCCGTTGAAACCAACACCATAATAATAGTCTGCCATGTAGCATCAAGCAGTAGCGGGACGATCTGTGATGACATAACCTAACTCCTCAAAAACAACGCCTTTGCTAGTTAAAAAATCATTTACCTTTTGCAATTGTGCTTTATCACCAGACATAGATACCAACATCGTACCCATCACCTCATGACGTAGAAAATCAATATTTGCTTGCAAGATGCTGACCGTTACATTGCAGTGCTTAATCACCTCATTAATAATAGGGTCGTTTGTTGCCTCACCAATAAAACGCAAGCGCAATAATAATTCTGGGGTATCACTCGTATGGTGCTGCTGCAAAACTGATGATAGCTCAGACGGCAGCTCACTGTGCAGTGCATCTTGGGTGAAACGCTTTGCTACTGCAGATTGTGGACGTTTAAAGATATCAACCACATCACCCTGCTCAACAATTTCACCTTGATCAATCACTGCAACTTTATCAGCGATACGCTTAATCACATCCATTTCATGTGTAATAAGCAACATGGTTAAATTTAATTTTTCATTGATATCACGTATCAAATTTAAAATAGAAATAGTAGTTTCAGGATCCAGGGCAGATGTCATTTCATCACACAGCAACACTTTTGGTTCTGTGGCCAATGCTCGCGCGATAGCGACACGTTGTTTTTGACCACCACTTAATTGGCTAGGATAAGCTGCAGCCTTATCTGTAAGCTCCACCAACTCCAGTAATTTTTTAACGCGCACTTGTATAATAGATTTGTCGGCATGAATCAATTCTAGGGGCAAAGCGATATTATCAAATACTGTGCGTGTAGCTAATAAATTAAAATGCTGAAAGACCATTCCAATACCATGGCGTGCCTGACGCAATTCTTTTGAAGATAACTGTATGAGGTTTTGTCCATCAATAATCACATCACCTGAGCTTGGCTTCTCCAGCAAATTTACACAACGAATCAATGTACTTTTGCCAGCGCCACTCTTACCAATGACACCAAAAATCTCACCCGGCTGAACCTGCAATGAAACAGCATCCAAAGCGACAACATCACCCGCTTTCGATGGATAAATTTTAGAAACTTCATCGAGTGTAATCATTGTTTGCGCCCTAAAACGAAAAAACCACCGGCAAAGTGCGGTGGTTTCGCACCCTCTTTAGCCGTATTTATACTGCGCCCGCAAGCTGAGACTCAAATCAGCGCATCAGATAACATTAATCCCATAAAACAAGATTGTCAAATCCTTATTCCCATACTCCAACCTAAAAAATGCAGTTGAGCGTGTTTTCTAAGTTTACGTTACAGGCAATGTCACACCTGTTTGACCTTGGTATTTGCCACCACGATCGGCATAAGATGTCTCGCAGACCTCATCAGATTCCAAGAACAACATCTGAGCCACACCTTCATTCGCATAAATCTTAGCGGGCAAGTTTGTCGTGTTAGAAAACTCGAGCGTCACATGGCCTTCCCACTCAGGTTCAAGCGGAGTAACGTTTACAATAATACCGCAACGCGCATAGGTCGATTTACCTAAACAAATCGTTAATACATTACGAGGGATTTTGAAATATTCAACCGTGCGAGCCAGTGCAAATGAATTGGGCGGAAT
>JAJFJO010000341.1 GCA_021774015.1 Gammaproteobacteria bacterium | reverse complement strand
GTAGCATTGTATTTTTGTGGCGGCAGAATCTTCATTAACCGCAATGGCTGGTGCATACGGTACAGCACCTAATGCAATATTGGCGCTGGTGGGGAAGACAGATGCAAACGCTGTGTTTACCCACCCAACAATAGATTGATTGGATCTAAAGTTGCGCTGTAGGCTCAAAAATGTCAGTGGTACATCACCAACTCCTTGCTGTTTTGCACGCAAGAATAATCCAACTTCAGCATTGCGGAAACGATAAATGGATTGCATGGGGTCGCCGACTAAAAATAAACTGCGTCCATCTCCCGGCTGCCACCCTGCAATTAAACATTGGAGCAAGCTTAATTGTGTAAGGGAAGTATCTTGAAATTCATCGATTAATATATGCTGTATTTTATGATCAAAGTATAAAGCCAGGTCAGTTGGGTTATCTGGTTCTCCAAGGGCTCGTAATGCAGCAAGGTTGAGCTCAACAAAGTCAACGCAAGCGCGCTCTTGAAAAATAACATTAAGCTGGGCGGTTAATATCGGCAGTAGGGTGGTGATCGCTTCAATCATTTGCCATTGATCGTTATCATAATGTAACGGTGGA
This sequence comes from Gammaproteobacteria bacterium, assembly GCA_021774015.1. Classification (GTDB taxonomy): domain Bacteria; phylum Pseudomonadota; class Gammaproteobacteria; order Coxiellales; family Coxiellaceae; genus JAJFJO01. The sequence continues at coordinate 2,158 of JAJFJO010000341.1, read as the reverse complement.
CACTGACGACATTCAATTAAAGCTTGTTGTAAGTCATCGTGCTCAGCAAGTGCTGCTAAAAAGCCCAACATGCGTTGCTTCATGTCTGTTTTAGCGGGGAAACCACAACGCTTGGTAATTGATTTCCGCCATTTATTATCTTTCGTCAATAATAATTCTGCCAGTGCTTGCCAGAGGGGTAGTGCGTCTAAATCAATATCGGGCAAGTTGGTAATATTTTCTAATATGCTTAAAGGGTGGTTCTCTTCATTGTGTGCGCAGTAATTTCCTGCATATTGAGCGAGTGGAATTAAGTCTGCTTGTAACTCTGTTGTGATTAGTTTTTTAAGCGCTAACATCTTTTCAACAGCAATATTAGATAACCCTTGCTCTAACACAAGATGAAGTTCGTCAATGTTATTTTGATGAGAAATAATGTGTGGCAACCACTGGTCACGGCTGGCTAAAATACTAGTGAGTAATGCTTCGAGTTGGTAGACGCGATTATCTAAATGTTGCAATAAAGTTTCAATCGCTTTGCCCCAGCTGGCGTTGGTGTCAATACTTAAAATAACCCGCTGCGCTGCCTCTTGATATAATAAATTTGCATCTTCAGTAATCCGTGGTTGCGCACCAAACTGCGATAAAATGGGTAGGCGAGTGCAAATGTTCGCGCATAATGCATCGATGGTCAGCAGGCGCAAGCGATTAGGGTTGCTTTGCAAGTGCCATTGGTGTTGTTTATCACGCTGCAATACATTGTGTGCAAGTTTCCACGTGGTTTGTCGATGTGCTTCTTCAGGTAAAGGTTCTGTTGCAGCGATATGCAATGCTAATAAAATACGTTCACGCATTTCTGCAGCAGCTTTGCGTGTAAAAGTGATAGCAATAATACTTTCTGGTGCATCGACTTGTGCGAGCAAGACCAAGAAACGTTGGGTTAATAGTTCTGTTTTTCCTGAACCGGCAGGTGCTTGCACGATAAATGATTGCTTCGGGTTTATTGCTTGCTCGCGGGCCTGTTGATCTTGTTGTATCGCATTCATGTTGTTTCTTCCCAAATTCGGCATAAAGAATGTAAGTCACAGGTTTGGCAGACCGTATAAGTGCTTGGGTCAACAGCAGCATGCCCTTGCTCAAATTCATAGGCTAAACGTTCTAATGTGTTATGCCAGTGCTGCTTTAAGCTGCTCCAGTCTTCGTGCATCCCTATATTTTTCAATTGATTGATCGGTGTGATGCCTTCAGTGATGTGCCGTTCGCCATAGACTTCCTGACGTATGCCTTTAAATTGCATTTGTCCACTGCGACATTGCGCAAAGCTAATGGCAGTAAAATGATGTTTGCGATCTTGTGAGGCCGCAATGCAATAAAGGGGTAATTGTGGTTCGCGTGGGCGATCACCAAACCAGTCATTCACGTTCGTTAAGCCTGTTTTATAATCGATAATCACTTGTTCGCCATTATCTAATTGATCAATGCGATCGATTTGCAGGTTCAGTTCTAATGGGCCGATCTTGATATGTTGCCCTGATTCGCGTTGCACGACTGTAAAGTTGGGGCGCTGCCTTTCAAGCTCCAGCCATTCTAATAATAGCTGCTCTAAGCGACGGTGTTCTAGTTGAATGATTTTGTCAGATACAAAATATAAGTCGCTTGCTTGAGCTTCCTTGATTACGGAGCTGACCGTGTCGTGAATAATGTGGGTGAGCTCAGTTTGCTTGAGTGTTAGCAATCGTTTTTGAGTTTGTAATTGCAGCCAAAAGCGTTCAAAAACTTTATGCAATAAATTACCGCGTTCTAATGGGTTAATGCCGAGTTCTGGATCTGCGGGGCTATTTGCATGTAAGCGATATAATGCGAATGCACGGAAAGGACAGTTTGATTGCTGCTTTAATATGCCGCTGCCACCACGAATATGCTCACCATCACTGATCTTTGGTGCCTGTTCATCTTCAAAATGTTCGAGTTTTTTATGCTGGAATAATACGTGTGCATAACTCTTATTTTTTTCTTGTGTCGGCATGCATTCAAGATGGTTAACACTATTAATATGCTTAAACAAACGACTAGGGCGTAAATGCTGGTCGAGTTGTTGTTGTGGTGAACTAACAGTAATCTGTTGAGCACATTGCAATAGCTGTTCTGTACATAGCACGGAAAAATCATACTCACGTTG
>JAJFJO010000035.1 GCA_021774015.1 Gammaproteobacteria bacterium | reverse complement strand
TCGATTAAAATTTTTAAATTTTCTGGATCGCACTCAATTTGGAAAATTTTATGAACTCTGTATACAATTAGAGTGTGTTCATGTATTTAGAGGCTCAATGCGTACCTTTAAGGGGCCAATGAGTGTTACTACTGGTGGTATTTACAAAGTTGTGTCGACCGATGCTGCTGCCTTTAAGCTCACTGTAATTATTGTAAGGTTGGCCCTAAGGCAGCCTTTAATATTTAATATGTTGCAAAGTTATCTTCAATATCAACGTGATATGGCTCATGATGGCTATATCTACAATTCAGATAAATCTGATATTGATAGAAGAAAAGAACGCTTACGTGAAACTGTGGCTTTGATAAATGCAGCATTATTATTTTGTAAAAAAATTGAAGGTTTATATGACAAATCCAAGCTTCAAGGTTGTGAGATTGTTGATAAAACAGGTAGAGACTATACATCGGATTTATATACTAAAAAATTTGAAGATAGTATGTTATTAATTTCTCCAGAACAGGTGCTTGGTTTATTCCCGTGGAAATATAAGTTATCGTTAATGGATTTTCTAAGAGGGAAAAAGGCTTGCCTAAACTCAAATGCTTTGATAGATACAATTCAAAAATCTAAAAACATAAAGCTTAGACATGCAGTAATAAGCTTGGCTGCAGAATCTTCTTACCCTGAAATTAGAATGGTTGAAACATTAATAAATGTCATTAAAAAAACTGATGCCCCAGTAATTTTAGTATCTGCTTTGGAAGCGTTGGAAAAAATATTTGAAATTCCACGTTTTATTGAACAAATCGAAAAACTATTTCCAGAAGATGTAGTTTTTATGCAGCGCACCTCAAAATTTGCAGCATCACTAGATAGTGTGCAAACCGTAAGTTCAGTGATGATAGCTACTCCTGAGCCCAACAAATTATTTTTAGATTTTCTAAAACAAGACACAGTTATAAAGTTTGCTAGTGATATGCCCTTTTCTAGTTTTAAAGAACATTTTGCTAGCCACTGGGAACGCCCCGAAATTCGAGAAGCCTATCAAAAATTTATTGCAACACAAACGTCTGTAGTCCCACCTGCGACTGGTAATGTTGGCGATACCACTGCGTTGTCGGCTGTACCTATAGTCTCTGGCAGTGGAATTTTTAGCGATATGAAGATTCGGCACCTGTCTAGTTTTACTGTACTTATTACTAAAGCCAAAAAACAACTGGCATCTGCAACTACAATACAACTAATTTTTGGAGATCGTCATAATGCTAGTATGTTTCAAGAACATCTACAACAGTTTAAAATAGTTGATTCAGAAGCTCCAGATAATCCAAGGCCAATTAAATCTGTGCCAGCCTTTCCTGGAGATGCTGAAAACACATATGTAATAACTTTAACTAAGGATGAGTACAACAGGGTTATGGGAGATTATACGGCTTTTGAAGTATTTAAAGCAGAGCAGGAGCAAAAACATTCAGCTGCAGGAGTGCTAAAGCATTAATAGCAGCTTTAAGTTTACAATGTGGCTCTTTGTATTTTTGTTGTTTCTATTTGAAATTTGTATCTGTGGAACAATTTTTTTAAATTAGAGGCTTGATTAAAATATTGTCTATACAGCTCAATTACAGTATATTGACTGTAATGTATATTTATTGAATAGCATGATTAATTGTGCAAACACTTGTTTTAGATGCTGCTTACTACAGTTTAATTTAACTATTCCTCAGGAGGTTTTTATATGTTCAAAGTCACTGAAAAACAGTCAACTCATGATGCTTCAGCTGCGGCTGGAGGAATAGATGCATCAACTTCTTCAGTCATGTTAGACCCTAAATTTGAGCTAATGCTAGATGATTTCCGTTCTCAGTTTTCTCGAAGTGTTACGAATTTCTATAATGAATACGAGAAGGCATTAGATGATATGCCGAATTTCTTACAACGCATGGAAGAAAATGCTCGGCGCGCAGCTATGAAATCAGCTGGGGGTACCATAGCTAAAGGCGCTGGTGCTGCAGCCGCAGCTGCTGGTGCTTCTGCACTTGCACCCGGAAATTCACAAGCTACGAATACTGGTGAAGCGCTAGGGGGTATGGCAGCGGGCACACTGTCTGATGTTATTTTTATTAAGTACTATCGTCACAAAGATAAAAAACGTAAGCATAAGGCGGACCAAGCAGAGCATAAGATGAGTGCATTGCAAGGAGTAGCTGATAGTGTGAGTGAAACTGCACCAAGTATTGCAGATAAAATAAAAAGATTTTTAGGTATTGGTGCTAAAATGCGTGCGGAACTAAATATACAAACCTTTGTAGATGCGTGTTTAGATTTTATTATTCCTCATTTGTTATTAGTATTTGATGAAATTTATCATTATGCACCAAACCCACAAAAAGATGTACGTCTTCTATCTGCTTTTTTTGCTGATGCGGCAGACACATTGTTGTTGGCTGGCGAGGTTCCAACACAAGGAAATATAAGTGAGTGGATAAGAAAAAATCTAATACCTGCTGATGAAAAAGCCATTTTTTTTCATAAGAAAGTGAAGGTTTTAAGCCTGCAACGAAAGCTTGACTATACCATAGATGGAAATTCTGTCACCATCATGGGCTTATTAAAGCGTGCTCCAGTGCTACTTAACAATGGCCAGCTAATGCGCCCACAGTATGATCAAAGAGATGAAAAATATCCTCCTTTACTGATTCCAGAGCTAAGCAAGGCGCCGTACTTGGAAAGCGCTTATCCGCTGTTGAAGATTAAAACATTCGAGACCTATTGTTCGGAATCAATATTTGATAATGCTCACTTGCTGGAAATAAATAATTTTAGTGAAAAATTCTCGGATGCGATCAAAGCACCTGAACAGTATGATGCTGACGCACAAGCTATTAGTGTAAAATTGAAGATCACAACAAACAAAAATTATTTCTTGCGTGCTAGGCAGAAGCGGGCAAGATTGTGTGATTTAGTGCAATCTGAAAATAGTAAATTACTTTCTGAAAAGAACTTGCCAAAAATTGAATTGCAATTAAAAAAATATTTAGTTTATTTGTTTTTATACTTAAATGAATTGGCAAAACCATTTGCAGAAAGTGGACTTGGGCTGCTCACGGGTTTTCAATATATGGCCTTGAAAAATGATTTATTGTGGGTTGCAGCTTTGAGTCGTGAGTTATTTGATTTAAAACAAAACCGTAAGGCTGAGGTGAGTTTCAAAAAAAAAGCTGCACGTAAAATGAAAGGTGCTGCAGCAGCAGCGACACCGAGTAAATGGAAAAGTATTAAGCAAAAGCCTGCAACATTACAATTTGCGTCAACTGTGTTGTTCAATCGTCTTCTCAGCGTAGTCATACCACATTATATTGGAATCACCAACCACCCCTATGTTAAAGGTGTTGCTAGAAGTCAAGATATTGTTATACAAGATAATGTTGATAAAACTGAGCAAAACGTCAATTTTAGCTTATATCAGGTAAAACGAGAAGTTTTGCGTGAACAAATTTCTCGATATGTAGCCCTTCGAGAAAGCAATAGTTCTCATGGTGGTGCAGCAGGTGCGGCTGCAGCTGCAGTTGATACAGGTGCTAAAGCCAGACTCTTTACAGATGTTGACCATACCATACAAGCAATTCTTCCTATTACACAAAAGCCTATTGATTGGATTAACCCTGCTCTAATACGAGGGGAATTTGACGTGCTTGAAGGGGCTGTTTATAGTTTGACAGACAGGATCAAATATTTAATTAATATTGCGATTGTTCAAAACGACTGTGGTCTTATGGGGTCTATTTTTGATGCTTTTGAGCTAAATTGCTTAACTTGTCCTAATGATGATGGTGTTGCTGATGAGCATAAAACACAGCATACAATTTTGCATGAAACTGCTGCGCGGGGCGGCCTTACTCTAATAAAATACCTCGTTAATTTAACAGAAACCTATGAAGAAAGCATCAACATCCGGGAACTCTTATCGAAAGATGGTTCTTCACTCTTACATTCAGCGAGTAATAATAGTAATGTTGATGTGATACGTTATCTAATTAGTGAATGTGGTTTTGATGTTAACCAGAAAAGTGGTATGGCAAATGCTGGTCATGGTCAACGAAGCCCTCTACATATGGCAACACAAACGCTTTCTGTAAATCATTGGGAAATACTCCAGGAGCTTATGGATAACGATAATAATTGTCAAATGCTAGATTCTGAAGGTAGCAGTGCATTTTATTTGCTATTGTCCTCTAAGAATTCGAGCCTACAAGTATGTGCAGCTTCAGCAGACTCACCTATGCTAAACTCTGCTATTGCCCCTTTGAATTATGGTCCCAGATCCGACGAAAATTTGTTGTTAACACTTTGTAAACGGAAACTATCACCTTTATTGAGGGATTACCTACAGAAAACAAATTCTATTTATCTATCTATGGCGAGATACTGTAATGAAGGACGTGCTGTCAGAGCTATAACTCAAATTTTGGCAACGACTCCTGGAGTTAAAAAAGATCTTTATAAAATACCATCCCTTGAAACAATTGAGGGTAGTATGCAGTCTATTTTTGTCGGGCCTTTTACTACATCAAAGCAGAGCTTTTTGAGTGCTGAGCATGCACAACAATTATTTCAGGTGTATAAATTTGTATGTGGATACACTCAAGATGTATCGGCTTCTGACGATGCGTTAGTCCAATTGTGTCAATATCTAAAAGCAGAGTTTCATGCTTTACGTGATCTCGGGTCTGCCCTGGTCAAAGATATGGAACAAATTAAAGCTATTTTTGATAGTGTTTTGGGGCATCTGCTTAGTATCAGTGATGAACCTACAGTTGATTCTCAAGTAACTTTATTGCAAAAAATTAATGTACTATTTTCATCAACCTCAAAAACTTTAGTAAAACCTGACCCTGCAGCTGTGGATTTCTTGGCACGATTATCAACCAGCATGCAAGTACTGCGTGGCTATAGTCATAGCAGCCTAGGCGAAATGGTTGAGGCAGGTAGTGCGGCTGCAGCTGCAGCAGCAGGTGCAGGTGAAACACAAATTGATGGTGTTGGTATAGATCTTATTAATGCTATTGGTATAGATCTTATTAATGCTATTGATGTTGTAAGCATTATGTATCAAATAGTTAAACAACAGTTCGGGGATGGAGAAATTGATAGAGAACAGGCTACTCAAGCAGAGCTAGTGCGTTTAGGTAAGTAAAAAATGAGAAGTTCTAAATGATTGGAGACTTATACTTAAGGATATATAAAGTATGCCGTATGCACAGAGTACTAATATAACCTCAGCTGGTGCTGGAGCAGTGAATGTTTCTAGTGTTGGATCAAATCATTCTCTACCTGCAGAAGCTACACGTTTGCTAACAGCGTTTCATGAGAGAGTTGAAGTCCTTGAAGAGACAGACTTCTCTGCAAGCAAAGAGAGCGAGGCAAATTGTAAGGCATTAGAAAATGCATTCTCACAATGTGAACCCTCTGCAGGAGTCATTATTGCTGATGCTGATGGCCGAAGGTTGTTATTTAATCATTTGACAAGGGTTTATCACCGATTGTCTCAAAAAGCATGCGATAGACTGTTATTCACAACTGGGATGAGCATTCTTAGTGAATTTTTTTCACACTACTCAGAAGGACTTCGTTTTAAACAAGACAGGCCGTCGTTTGAGTTCATGGATTCGGTGAGTGATTTTTTACTCAATAGTGATCATGCTGAGTTGAGCATGCGCTGGTCTCAATGGCGCTATCATCGCTATTATGATGACGCGTCGGCATCAGATGACTTAAAGAAAGAATCAATACGTATTAATGATCTACTATTGATTGGGATAATTGATTGTATTGACACTGAGATTGGTCTACGGGGAAAACAATGGTTTTCAGTGGACCATTCTTGTTATGAAGCACCAGCGCCTGGAGAGTCTATGCCTAAAGGACCGTGGTTGGTTGCTATTAACCTGCAACGCCATTTGCATTGGTTATCGTATCAATCGAATATTTCTAATATAGTCAAGACTAGGTTATCGTCATTGCAGCATACAACACGTAGTTTGTTGAAAGAAGAACCTGCAAAGGATGCTCCTAAATTAATCGATCTGAAATGCTCTTACAGACAAGTATTAAATTCGTACACGAGTAGTGCTTGTTCAACAAGCAAGCATCAAATGATAGATTGGTCTTCATTTAAGAAGATACAAATGGAACTGGATGATAATTTTTGTAAGGCAAAGGCTGATAGTGCATCTGAGGTGTCAGTTCAATTCATACATTATAAAACACAGTACCAACAGCAAATACTCCAGCCACTATTGCGACAACTTGAATTATTTTTTGGTGAGTCGCCCTGTGCATTTGCTATTTATATAGGCGGATCTTGGGTATATGATGGATGGGGACCAAAGTCGGATTTAGATATTGCATTTGTGGTCGAAAAAGAAGAATTTGTAATTCATCCCTATTTTAAAGTATTTTTGAATACTTTTCGTAATTCCATTCAGGCCATGCTAAATGATGTTCGATGCTATGTTGACGACAATCAGTTATTTCAACCTTTTGGGCACTATATTGATGGTGCAGGTCTGATTAGCGCCAATGAATTTAGGAAAAATCGGCAACGCTTATGGCAAGCTGAAGAACCACAAGATAGACATGCCTTAGAAGAAGGTGAAGAGCATGCTTACTTCGAAGTGTTGTATCACAGTCAAAAACCCTTCAGTCAGACCACTGGTGCTTATCTCAGTGAAGGTGTAAATGATAAAGAGAGTAGGTGTCGTTTTGTTACGCGTTCATTGGGGCATCAAAGTGAGGCTATACAAGCAATTTTATCCGAGCCAACTTCGCGGTTATCTCAGACGGATACATTGAACATAAAGCAGGATATCGTCACGCCATTTGTGCGTTTTTGTTTGCTACAAGCAATGCGTTATGGGGTGGATACTCACCATGTTAGTGAAGCTGATGATAGTGATGTGCCTTCAGCTCTGACTGATGATTCACGTTCTACAACTCGGCATAATGCCATTGAGCATATTTTAGAGACATTAGGTGAGCTAGGTGAAACAACGCCAATAGTTGCAACCCCGGAAACAGCAACCACTGTGAGTGAGAGTGCTGCTTCCAGCGCCGTCCCAATATCTTCCCGTGTAGCGCCTGGTAAATATGAAGTTGATGAAGCAGGTAAACTGATTGGATCTGCTGTAACGACATCAACCCCCGAGATAAAACCTTCAGCACCGTTGAGCTCAACTACTCTTGCTGAGCTCAAAGCGTGTCATAATTTGTTATCCCACTTGAAACACCGAGCTCATGTGACGCCAATTCCACTTTCTGGTGTGAGTGAACAGGGCCATTACTGGCACTATGAAGCTAAGCCCCATAAAGATATTCCTATTACTTTATCAGCAGCCGAGCTTGGTTTTCTTGATGCCTATGGCATGATGTTACGAGCGTTGGTGAATCACAGCTCTGAAGTGCTAACGATGACTGATGAAGTACCCCCCGTCGATGTTGTTGACTTAGTCGTTGAAGCGTTTAAGTTACCAACTGTGGATTCAGCAGCTGCCTCCACAGCACATATCACACGTGTTGGCACAGAATTTGCTATTGGACCACTTGCTCGCTTTATGGCTTTTACACAACCAAATATTGAAAAGCATATAGCTGTTTACACATTAATTTCAGAGCACCAACGTGAGTCTTATTTTGATATACTCACCGAACAGTGTAATTTGCGCAAGGAACCGGTTACTGAAACAATTCTTACGGCTTTGGCTGATGTTGCTGACTCTAGAGGTATTCGACAGTCCGAACGGTTAGCATGCCAAGCTTTAGAAGCTACACTTTTAGCACTAGCACCACTAGAGCAGACGATGCAAGAATCACTTTTAAAAACTGCTGCTGGAGCGGCAGCTGATGCTGGTAGAGATGCCAAATCACTGAAGGTTACTTTAACTTGGATAAACCAAGTCGACGAAGAAAAAACCGTAATTTTACCAAGCGTTATGTAACATGACATATTTATTTTTTAAAGGGTTTGTTGAAACCTAAGTATAAAATAA
>JAJFJO010000340.1 GCA_021774015.1 Gammaproteobacteria bacterium | reverse complement strand
AAGACAAATACACAGTGACGAAAGCGATCAAAAGTCTTATAATGCCCGCTTATTAGCCAAGAGGATAGAGACATGAACACGCAAGTATCTAATCACACACTCTCCAACCGAGTCACTCAAGTAAAACCATCTGCCACCATGGCGCTGAATGCCAAAGCTAGCGAGCTCAAGGCTCAAGGCAAAGACGTAATCAATCTCACCGTCGGCGAGCCCGATTTTGACACGCCTGATTTTGTTAAACAAGCTGCGATTGACGCTATCAATAACAATAAAACACGTTACACAGCTGCTGATGGTATTCCTGAGCTAAAACAAGCCATTATTAATAAGCTCAAAAAAGACAACAACCTCAGCTATGAGCCCAACCAAGTGATCGCTACTAGCGGTGCTAAACAAGCGCTGTTTAATCTAGCCCAGGTTGTTTTAAATGATGGTGATGAAGCAATCATCCCTGCCCCCTATTGGGTCTCTTATCCTGCCATAGTACAGTTGGCTGGTGGTACTCCCGTTATTATAGGCACAGACATTAAGCAAAATTTTAAAATTAGCCCAGAGCAATTGCAACAAGCTATTACAAGCAAAACACGCTTGTTATTTTTAAATAGCCCCAGCAATCCATCAGGAATGGCGTATACCGCTGATGAGTTAAAAGCGTTAGGCGACGTCCTAAAGAAACACCCGAACATTATTATTGCTAGCGATGATATTTATGAATACATTTTATGGGGCATGGATAAATACGTAAGCATCTTAAATGTATGTCCTGAATTAACTGATCAAACCGTAATAATTAATGGTGTCTCTAAAGCCCATGCGATGACTGGTTGGCGCTTAGGTTATGCGGCCGGGCCTGCCAATATCATTGGTGGCATGAAAAAAATCCAGTCGCAAAGCACATCTTGCTGCAGCTCCATCACACAATATGCTGCCGTTGCTGCACTGAACGCAGATCGCAGTTTTTTCACACCTATGCTGAATGCCTATAAAGAACGTCATGATATGATGTTAGCAGGACTAAATAGCATTGATGGTATCGAATGCAGCACTTCTGATGGCACCTTTTATCTCTACCCTAACATCGAAGGTGTTATGCAGCGTTACGGTATTGAAAACGATGTCGCATTTGCTGATTTGGTATTAGGGAAAGCCAATGTTGCCACAGTGCCAGGCACGGCCTTTGGTACTCCAGGTTATATTCGTATTTCTTGCGCGACGAGCATGGAGAATCTTGAATCTGCACTGAGTCGTCTCAAGGATTTGTTCAAAGATTGATCGCGAACTTCTAAATACTGCCAGGTTGTTGATTTATTTGACAATAGCCTGGCAGTAATTTACTCATAACGCTGAAAATTAGCTCTTAAGTATTGACCGAGAACCCCTAGCTGATTACTATAGCCATCCCACTATATTCCCCGGTAGCTCAGTGGTAGAGCAGGTGACTGTTAATCACTTGGTCGTTGGTTCAAATCCGACCCGGGGAGCCAGATTTTTCAATTAAAACCAATCAGTTACATCACCCATGCCTCAGCAGTCATTCTCTCTGCTGAGGTGTTGTGCGAGTTTTGTGTGACCCCGTTACACCCAGCCCAGCTCTCTTCTGCTCATCAGTGCGCCTTAACAGTGTCAACACAGGACCTTGCCTACCGCGCTCACAAACTCTATTGGCAGCTTCAATGAGCTTATCAAGCTCAGCCGCTGAATAATGAGTCGTAATACGATTCGACTTATGACCCAGCAAGTCTTGACGGTCCTTAAAGCCAACACCCACAGACCGCAATCGCCTGCTAAATGTATGCTTTAGATCGTGCACCCTCACTAGACCAAGTCCCACTTTTTTTCTCGCCCTCTTCCACGCAGTATTATTCATGTGCAAAACAGGTCGACCACGAAAAGTAAAGATATATTCTGGATGAACACCTCGCAAATTCTCAATGATAGATTGTGCTGTAACATTAAGTACCACTAAGCGTTCTTCACGATTCTTCACACGGTTTTCTAGCATCACATACCGGCAACAACTTAATTTTAGGTGCCACATGAAGCCAGGTTAATCCGTTATCATCAATCCACTCTGAGGCAGCCAAGTTCAATACTCGACGCACACAAGCCAAAGATAAATTAATAGTATTCGTTTTAACACCCTGTCTCTTTCTGGATTGGATAAACGATTGCAAACTCCCAACATGAACTTTATCAATCATCAAATCCCCAATAAAACCATCAAGCCATTTAAAATGTTTGGCATCAGAGGCGATACTCGCCTTTTGCTGCTTATAACATCTGTTATTCGTACCCTAAACACGTAAATAAATGGCGCTGTTGTAAAGAGCAAGAGAAACATAGGGAGAACTATTTACCTGAGCTATTCTAAAAAACAGTTAAGCCATCTTGCGTGTGATTGAAGCAACTGAAAAATCAATATCTTTTTAAGCTAAAATCGCATCTAAAATGGTTTTTGATATAACCTGCGCCATCTATCCGCGCTTTCGTCCCGCCGTTAACAGCAGTAGCATCCAATCTTCATTGTTAGTTTGCCTCAGCCCAGTTTATTGAACTTATCAGTCAGCCCGATAATCATATCACCATCACAGTATCGTGCCACCTTACAGCACCCGTTAGTATTATTGTCTCTCAGCTAGTTTTTTATTAAAAAATGTCTTTGCATAAGAAACACGCACTTAAAAATCACACGATTCCTTTAGGGGGTAGAAAATTAAGTAATCTGCCCTCTCATCAATATGTCATATAAGGAATGGAGTAAGGTGAATGAATTTTTTCCTGTGTTACAAATTGATTACTATTATCTACCATTACTGTAATAAAGCTGGTACACATCAGCCCTATAAATGTAATAACTACAATGCTAGAAAGTATTTTTTTCATTTTGTCACCTATCAACTAAAATAAACTTTAGGGTTATTTTGATCGCAATATTTAGAAAAATTCTACAATATAATTCTGTTATAAAATATATATAATTCTAGCAGATAGGTATGTAAGACATTCGCCCATCATTTCATAAGCAATGCAACACCCACGTCGTGCAAGAAAGAAATGCAATATGATGCATCTTAGGTGGTTCTAATTAGATATCGACTAAAAATACTTTATTGTTGCAAAATCAATAAAAACCGGTTTTTTTACTTTAAAAAAAACACTAATATGGCCAAAATATATTGAAGCAAAAAAAATGCTGAACAAATAACATGTCTTCAGGCTCGAATTTTTGGCGGGATTTAATCAGCTGTAAACATCGCCACTATAATAAAAACTTGTCCGCGAAAGTGTTGACATACCAGCTTGCTATATAACACTCCTCTAGCAATTCCTACCAGCATTGTGACATTAAGTCACTCATCCGTGGGTTTTTCGCTTGAAGTGGGTCGATCATTATCTTTCCCCGCTTGAATACAATTATAAATTTCTTCGCGGAACACTGCAATATCTTTGGGCGCATCAATACCTAAGCTCACCTGCTTGCCCTTAACGTTTAAAACCGTTATTTTAATATTACCGCTGATCATTACTGACTTATTTATGCCTCTTGTAAGAATGAGCATCCTGCCCCCTTTTCTTTTTTTTGTGCGTTATAAACGTTTAAATCCCAGATTAGTACCTACTCAATAGCTTACCTCACAGTATGAGTTAAAATTCAGATTTATTTTGACCTGCTATTTTAACAGTTCTATCTAACCCAATAAGTACACGTACACCCATAGAGTTATGAAGCGTGAAGGTAATAATTTATTCGCGCATTCATTAACTTTACCCGTTAATTTCCAGATGATAATCACCCTAAGAACGGGTAAATTGACAGCCATTACTCTTGAGCGATTTTTATTAATCGCTATACCAACATAGGTTTTCATACTATATCAAAATTATTTAATAGGACATCGATTTATAACAAATGTACACACAATAACATGTACTTTCAAATACATAAGGGAGTGAAATACAAACTATTTTTCCGCAATAATGGGGGATACCTGTAGTATAAGTGTTAGAAATCACACAATGTGAAAAATTACTTGGTGATACAATAAAATCACGAGGAGGCTTCCTATATCAGCAGTAAAACATATTGTAAGCAAACAACTGAGCATTTCATTGTCTGCAGCATTAGCTGCAAAACACGGGTTTGACCAGTATATGTGTAAAAAACACTGATGTGATCTTAAAACATAGTCGTCAAAATACCAAATACAACCTTGTCAAAGGCTGTTAGTTATAGCGCACATTTTTGATGGTGGGATAAAGCGATCAGCTGTTTTCGCAAAGCGATATTATCAGCTACCACTGCACGCATTCCTCCTGGGCTTAATAATCACAACCAAAGACTAATTAACTTACTATAATGCTTAGTGACTTAACCATCCATCAAATTATACCATAATGAATATCACGAAATTTTTAACTGCTATCTCATTGATTCTGTTTGAATAGTTAACAACTTACCACACACACGGTGAATTGTTGAGGTTTCTTGTAGACTAGTCGAGAAAAACCGAGTATATTTCTACACCGGCTTTCACAAGGAAGTGTTTTACAGGGAAGTAAGTGCTAAAGTCCACTGATGGATAGATAGAGCCCGAGAAAGCCGTATTTTTTCCGTAAGGAAAATCGAAAGAGGAAATCTAATATCCCCGAGAATACGAGCATCTGCGATATCAGAATTTGTAGGTAAAAATCAGCTATTTTCGTGCATTTTAGGAAAAACCCAATAACGCCCTTTACTGGTTTTTCAATATTTATGCACCAGCACCGTGTGAGCCTCCCATTTCAGCATAGGTTTCCAATCCATCTTCAATATGCGATTTTTGAATGGCAAAAAGTCCAAGGCTTGTGCAACCAGCCATCACCTCGCTGGCTACACACTCTGCTGCTTGTTTTTTCTGTGCAACACCAGATAGACCTTGTACTGTAGGTGCAAAGTCCTCTTTAGCCAACTTTTTATTCAGCTTGCGTAAGGTTTCATCTTCGATTCCTTTTTTGGAAGTGAGCCAGGCGTCACTGTCATCAAGATCTGCTCCCGCAGCGGCAGCGCCAGATTGTTCAGCTTTAGTTGGCAAGGCTTTCCATTCATCTGCAAACTGCACCGCGAGCTTTGCTTTGATGAGATTCCAAATACGTTTACTAAAGTCTTTAATAGTTTTATCTCCTGCAGAAGTCGTCACAGTTACTAACGCTGCAGAAACGACCACAGAAGTGCTAAGTGGTGCTTCAGTTGGAATGATTGATGCGCCAGCATCTGGCAAAGACAGCTCAGCAGAGTCAATAAGACCAGATATACTTTCTACAAATTGTCGATAGTACCAAACTGTTTCTTCGGGCTCTGCAGACTCTAAAACTGTTGTGGTCACCGCGCCCGCAGCAGCGTCAGCAGCACTGGCTGTACTCGCGCCAGTTGAGTCAACGCGTTGCTCATGGCTGGCTCGCTCAAATAGTATTGAGCGAATTTGCCGACGGTCTTCCAAAGTAAAGTAAGGGTAACAAGCACTTAATAACTCAAATTTTGAATCAGAATATTCACCGACCCCATCAGCAACACTCGTTATATCAAAAAGTCCATCGGTTATACGCCATAATTTACCAAGATGCAGTGCAAACATTTCAGAATGACGAGTAGAAATCACTTCAAGCGTCTTAATCACAGCAGCGCGGATATCCCATTCAACATCCTCTAACCCCCGCCCAAGCATCCGCAATACTTCTGGCAGCTTACGTTCTAAACATTCTACGCTGAGTGTTTGTAAACTCTCCACCACAGCTTCACGGACCCACCACTCTGCATCCTCGAATTTTTCTTCAAGCAACGGGAATAATTCCAGAAATTGCTCTGGATTGTAATCAATCAATACTTGTAAAGCCCTAAGCGCAGCACGGCGAACACTCATGTCAGTATCTTTCAGTCCTGTTTTAAGCAGTGATAATAATTTTGGCAGTGTCGACTCTTTAGTACGACGTGGCAGCGCCTTTAAAACTTCCAGCACTGCAAGACGAGTATTTACACTTGTGTCCCCCAACCTCCTCTCGAGCAGCGATAATAATTGCGGCAACTCCGATTCTGAAATACGATCTATCAACATATCTAAACCCTCTAGTGCAGCACAGCGGACACTCATATCTGTATCAAATTGCCCCTGTTGAAGCAGTGATAATAATTTTGGTAAATTTATTTCTGGAGTTCGATCAATCAATGTTGTTAAACCATCGAAAGCGGCACAACGGATTTCATTATCTGTTGTATCCTTTAGCCCTTTTTCAAGCAGTGGTAATAATTCAGGTAACTTCGATTTTGGAGCACGACCTAATAACACTGTTAAACCTTGCTGTGCAACATAGCGGACCTCTTCGTCTGTATCCCTCAGCCCCTTTTTAAGCAATAATAATAATTTTGGTGTTGTCGACTCTTGAATATGACCCAGCAGCGTCGATTCTGGCGTACGATCTAGCAGTACCATTAAGCCCTCGAGTGTAGCTCTGCGAACATACCACTCTGTATCTCCAAACCCTTTTTCAAGCAGCGGTAATGAGTCCATCAACCTCTCTGGCATGCGACTGACCATTGCTGTTAAACCATCCTGTGCGACATATCGAACATCCTCATCTGTATCCCCCAGCCCCTTTTCAAGCAGTGGTAATAATTCCAGCAATTTCTCTTGTGACGTGCCAATTATTAGCGCTTTTAAACCATCCTGCGCAGCTTGGCGAACTCGCCATTCAGGATCCTCCAGCCCCTTTTCAAGCAGCAGAAACAGCTCTTGCGACATCCCTGACGTGCGACCTAGCAATGTTGCTAAGCCCTCCTGCGTGGCACGACGAACATCCTTATCCGCACCCTCCAGTCTCTTTACAAGCAACGACAATAGTCCCGGCAATTCCGATTCTGGGTAACGGCTCATTATCGCTTCCAAACCCTCCTGCGCGGCTTGGCAGACTTGGCTTTTTGCATCCCCCAACCCCTTTTCAAGCAAAGGCAATAATTCTCGCAACTTCGATTCTGGATAACGGCCTATTAGCACTTCTAAACCCCATAATGCAGCAGTGCGAACTAGACCTACTGAATCCTCTTGCCATTTTTCAAATTGACGTAATAACTTTAATAACAACGATTCTGGTGCACGATCAACTAGTGATTGTAAACCCTCCAGCACCGCAATGTGCACATCCCCATCTGGACCCTTTAGCCATTTTTCAATCAGTCCTAATAATTCCGGCAACCTCGCTGAGGTACGACCTATTAGTATTTTCAAACCCTTCTGGGCAACAAAGCAGACACTCCTATCTTCATTCCCCAACCATTTTTCAAGCAACGGTACTAACTCCAATAAACTCGATTCTGGAATACGAATAATCAATACTTTTAAATCCCTCTTTGCAGTATTGCGAATAGATCCATCAGTATCCTCCAACCATTTTTTAATCAAGGGCAGTAATTCTGGCCATTTTAATTCTGGGTAACGACTCATCAATGCTGCAAAACCACTCTGTGCAGCACATCGAGCATGTCTATCTGTATCCTCGAGCCCCTTTTCAAGCAACGGTAATAATTCCGGTAATTTCGATTCCAGGGTACAATTTATTAATGCTTCTACACCCTCCAAAGCGACAAAACGAGCGGCATGATCAGTAGTATTCTCCAGCAATCTCAAAAACAGCGGTAATAATTTCTGCAGCATCAATTCTGAAATATGACCTACTGAGCTTGTTAAAATACTCAGTGTGGCATGACGAACACTCCCACCCATACCCTCAAATCGCGCTTCAATGATTTGCAACCAAGCCTCTAAAACTACATTATTGTACTCCATAAAAAAGAAGAGGCTTTCACCTACTCTTTTAAGCACTGCATAATCCGTAGATGTTCCCCATTTTGATTGTAACCAAACAATGAGGTCTGCCATTTTTTTTTGACTAAGTAAGCTCTGCAGCCAAACCGGACTCATCCCAAGCACCATTAACAAATGCGCTAAAGGTTCAGAATTATCCATATTATCTCTCACATGGCATTCGATCAACGCTATCAACCATACTGTTAAATGTTCGCCAAAGGCGGGCACGACTGTTTGTAATACTTCTGCCTCATCGTATAGGCGGATGAGTTGCTCTAATTGGGTTTGATGCTGGGTGACCGTATTTTCTGTTAAAGTTAAAATTGGGTATACTTTACCAATCAGCACATAATCAAAGAAGCGTAGTAGGCCTTCATGGGTTTCTGCTGCTTTGGCTGCTGCGGCGCCACCACAGGTAGCAAGGCTTGTACCTTTGGAGATTTGCCCAAGTTTGCCCGCCACAAACCACCAGATCACTTCATACCGGGGGTTATCTTGGTGGTAAGCTAAAGTGTGTTTTGCTATCTGATGATATTTGTCTTGGGGCGGAGCTTTAAAACCTTCTGCAAGGTGTTCTGCCGCTAAAAATTCGATGAAGGTCAAGTGCGTGAAATCATAATCATCTTGGTA
>JAJFJO010000339.1 GCA_021774015.1 Gammaproteobacteria bacterium | reverse complement strand
GGAACATCAGCATTGATATCCGACTTCAAGTTTTCCCAAGTCAACAAAGACATCCCAAGATACGCTTTCCAAGAATGCATATTAAGGTTGCCCTCTTTATCATTCTTTAGAAATTCAGCATATTTAGGTTCGATATGCTCTGCAATTGCAGCCTTAACAATCTTTTGAATCTTAGCGTCATCAACACCACCCTTTTCATAATAAGCAGCTGTTAATTTCTCAGTTAAGATGCTCAAGACATTATCACGCTCAGCAAAAATGTCATCTTGCTGAGACCGCGCTCTATCACGACCTTTTTGGCCATGCTTGTGGAAGAAAGTAACCCTAGACTTTCCATATTGGTCATACTCATCACGAACAGTGTTTAGAAACTCAAATGCTTCGCCAAACTTATCCGTGATGGCCTTAACTTTATCAGCAACATCTTTTGGTCCCAATGTAACAGTAGTTACGGATGCTCGGGCTGCACCAGCTGCAGCTCCTGCTGCTCCAGCAAAAAGAGTATCGCCCTCACTATCATTATCTGTACTAGCACTTGAGCTAGCATCACTATCACCAAAGACTTGCAATTCCTGAGGTGCAGCAAGGTAACAAGCAACCATCGCGTCCGCTAACTCGCATGAAGCTTCGGTGGCTTCATTCATATTAGCATCCGAAGCAACGGTACCCGCACCAGAATCATCATCTGATACTGATCCACCCCCCCCTGCTGCCTCAAGTTCGTCTTGCTGCTGCTCACCAGCCTTAGCGATAGCAGCATCAATGGCTTTACTAACTTGAGTCGCTGAAGCTCCAGCCTCTCCATCTCTCTTACCAAGATTCTCAGTAATTGATATTACTGCCTGCCTAACGTCACTCTCTAGTCGTGCACGAGTTGCTGCTTCTGCTTTCGCGGCTGCTGCTTGCGCCGCAACTTCTCTAGCTTCTTTATCAGCAAACCCTGCTGCTATAAAGTCAATCATCCCAGCCCAGTAAGCTACATCTTCAACTGGTTCAGCAGCGGCGGCTGCAGCGCTATCTGGGCTATCTGCTTCTGCTTTACCAGCGGCAACTCTACTATCAGCACTAGGTGTTGCACGACGATCTCCAACAAACTCAGTATGAAAATCTAACGCGTTAGCAATAGCTTCTTGAGTTATTGCATCTTTATCAATTTTAAGCTTAAGCCCTTGAGGACCAAGCAACATTATTAAAGCTGCCTTACTTACATCTGCAGCCGCTCTTGCTCGAAGCAATTTATTTGCCCCTCTAACTTTTCCAACAAAATTTCTCTTTGTTAGATCAGATCCTTTAGTTTCTAATTGCCTCACTATTTGCCGAGAAAAAAATAATTTACTTTTCAACTTATCTAGCAAATCTATTTTTTCTCTCAAACCTCTCTCGACAAAAAGAATAATTTTTGAATAATCAGCATCTGTTTGAGCATCATCAGACTCTTCAGCAAAGTGTCTGAGAATACTAGATGAGAAATTTAGTTTTTCCGCTATATACTTCAACGTAATAGCATCTGAGCTCTCATGGCTCACATTCTGCAATTGCAAAAACATAAAAATAAATTCACGTATCCCACCGCGTTTTATGGCTTCAAGCTCTCTAGATGCAGTAGATGTATCTAAAGACTTATCATCTATCGTTTTGTTATGCTTAAGCAGCAATTGCTCAAAAGAAGCCTCATTCAAACCAAGTTGCTGACACGAGCGCTGTATAAATTCACGCAATTCCTCTTTGATTGTTTGCTTAAGAGCACCAAATAACACTTCTTTTTCAGCTTGCGCTTTTTCTGCCTTTTGCTTATGTCCTGCAGCACTTGCCTGCAACTTCTGAACTGAATTAGCGCGGACCGCAGCTACAGTTGCTCCAGGAGATCTTTGTGCAGGCGATGCAGCAGCATTATCTTGAGGTGCTTGAGCTCTTAATGCTTCAATTTGGCTCAACAATTCAGCCCTTTCGAGATCAAAAGTCTCAATCTTCTTTCCTTTAGTCCTCATAACATCTTGGAGACATTCGATTTGCTCATCTGCTTGCTCAGCAGCAGCCTTTGCTGCCTCCCTTGTTTCACGTAGTAACGCCCCATCTGTTTTGGCTTGAATTATTCCCTGATTTGTAGCTACCACACCGTAGATAGCCTCTTTAACAGGGGAATCTGTTATTAACCCAGCAACTATTTGTTGAGATAGTGCAGCAGTTAACTCTCTATGACTCCCTTTAGTCACATACAATTCAGTAACACCCCCAGACTCCTTCAAAAACGTAATTTTGAAGCTGCTCTCAGCAACACCTTTTTCAACAAATATCGCTTTACCATCTTCAACCTGCTGAAGATTTTCTGGGGACGTAAGATGAAAATCAATATCACATTTTTTCTGATCTAAAAGCTCTGCCCCTAGCTCTGCCATTTGCTCCTGGAGCTGTGCAATCTCACTTTGAGCTGCCGCCATAGCAGCTTGGGCTGCTACTTGCTGCTCTGCAGAGGCTGCCGTTGCAGCCTCCAATTGGGCAACTTGACGCTCACAAGCTGCCTCCAGCTGCTTAATTCTTCTTTCTTTGGCTGGCAATTGTTGTGCTTGAATTGAGGCTTCTGATAACTCTCGTCTTATCCTGTCAACTAAGGCTTTTTGCTGTGCTAACTGAACTGAAAGATCTCCAATTTGTTGACCCAACGCAGCCGTACCTGCTCCATTGTCTAAGGCTGGGGCACTAGCGGCGCTATCACCAGATTTGCGAATATCAACACCAGGCTGTCTGTGCTGAGCTGCTGCTGCCACCGGAATACCAGCCATTGAAGCAAAGGCTGCTGCACCAGCAGCGCCGGCTGCTAGACTACGAAGGTCTCG
>JAJFJO010000338.1 GCA_021774015.1 Gammaproteobacteria bacterium | reverse complement strand
AATTTCAATTCCTTGCCTTTATCGTCATTCATAAAATATAGAAAATAAGATGCGTGGCTACCCGTTTTTTCATTTTTATAGCAATATAATATAGGCATTAATAAATTAGTTTGCTTTGCCAAACTATCTTTATCAGGCTTTGAAGATGTAACAACATAGTTCACATGATATCCATAACGCAGTGAGAGTTGTGCATCAGTTAAACGAATCTTAAAATACCGTGGATGAACATTAGTGCCATATTCACTATTAGGATAGCTTGTTTGATGCCTAATAGTGGCCAATTTTACTTGTTCTTGAATCATTCTATAATCGACAACATTCTCTTGTGAGATTTGCTTGATACGATCCTTTAGCAGTTGTTCTTTTTCAAAATCCTGCTTTTGCTGTGCACATTCAAGTTGATATCTAAAATTAGGGAGCAGTTGCTTTCTATTTAACAACCTTGATAATAAAATACTTGCATATTTATGCCTTACAATAATTTCTGTTTCAGGACGCTTATCGGTATAGTACTTCAGCAATTCTGTGAAAACAGGGTTAGGATCAGATTCATTGTGGGTATATTCCAAATCGATGATACCCGTTGTATAACGTGTCATCCAAAGCTCACGCTTAAACCCTTCTCGGATTGATTTAATGTTTTTAATACTACCAGGTGACATAATATCATCAATTTCTTGTATCGTACTTCCAACAATCTCGATACATTCTGATGTAATCTTTTGTGCTTGCAAAAACTCACCTTGCAATAATTTTATATACGCACGAATATTCAAACAACTAGCTCTTAATAATCTAGCCTGTAACGACTCTTGAAGATTGCTAGCTTTCATGAGCGTTTGAATATGACCTGTGATTTTCAAAACAAAACTTAGACTTTTAACAATATTACGCCGATGGTACAAATAAAATTCTGTGATAGCCAATCCCACTTCAACAATAATGGCTCTTTCACTAAAGGATGCCTCAGAGTCTACGAAGGCTGAAAAAATCGCAATCGCATGTGGAATAATGCTTTCCTGGTCTTTTTTCAGAACCCATCCAGAATCACGTGCTTTCACTAACAGATGCCTAATTCGTAGCAACGCATCATAGTAGTAGTTTCCAGAATCTTTTCTCAATAAATAACTCTTTATCCCATTCTGAACAGATCTATGAGTCAAATAATAAGTAGCACCACGCGCATCGTCCTGACTTAACAGCTGACACTCTTTCAGCTCCCTGATAATACCATTAAGTTCATCCACATCAGCCTGTCTAAGCACCGTTTGACCAATCACATTTTTCTTTGATACTGCTTTTTTTAATTTTAAAATTTTACGAATAAATTCTAAGCTCATATGCTGCATATCAAAATAGGGTAATTTTAAAAGGGCTCCTCGCGCCTTATCACCCAAGTGAAAATGTTCAGAAGAAGAGGTTAAGAGCTCACAAACGAGTTGCTCAATAAGATTGCTTTCATCGGCCTCAATAATCGGTTTAACCAATGTTTTATAACATGACATCGCCACAAGACTTTTATGTGGTTTACATAATACGGCACTTAACCGTGCTAGCAGTGGGTGCCCTTTCGTTACTCGAATCAAATCATCAATACGAATATCTTGCGCACTTACGCCAGTTATTCGGCTCATATCATCTTTCAAATTTTGTTGCCATATTTTAGAAACAGCACTATTTTCTACATCAACATCCATAGTAATATTTTTTCTATTCCAAGCAGCTACTCTAAAATGCCGCTCAAGAAGTCGCTCAAGAGGTTGCTTGGAAAGATCCAATGTCTGATCTTGGGGCCCAGCGGTCAATAAGGTATAATGTTCTTTGCGAATATTTTCGGTTAACAGCAAGTTTAGAATCCTGCTAGCATGCTCAGTGCTTTTAAAACCATCTAATATAAGTAATGTCGATTCTGATTTTGCTAACGCTTCTTGAACCGTTCTCAGTAATTCATCATAATCCATTGATGAATGTGACTGTGGTGATGATGGTTCGTTTTTTTCAAATAAAGCTTGTTGCAAACGGTACAAACTGAAGTAAAATAAATCCATACTATCAACACGTAACCAAAATACCCCTCCCTTACGATGTGATAAGTTAAATTGATTTGCGGCTTGAATAGCTAATTGTGTTCTCCCAGAGCCAGACGATCCCATAATGAGATATACATGATTCTTTTGTAACTGTCCCAAGATCTCTTGAACTTCAGTTTTTCGTTCAATGACATGTTGTACGGAATCAGAAATGGTAACACTTGTTAGAAAACCTGTATCAACACCTTGCCCAGATAGTGCTTGTCCATCAGCACCATCTATATTATCATCACCTAACTGTAGATACTGACCTAATTTTCGGCAAGAGTGACCAATAAATTCGTGAAAGTACATGTAAGGGCGGTGTTGAACCTTAAGTTTGTTTCCTAGACGCTCGATTTGATCTTCAATATTTACAAATATTTCGTGTTTATTAGTATCACGATACTTCTCAGGACAAATCAGCATATACTCCAACCCAAGGATGTTGGTATACACTTGCAGCCAATCCATTTTATCTTGAGTTTGATTATGCACACCTTGGCTCAAGGCATTATTGAGATTATGCAACCACACCCCAATTGAATTTTTCAGCAAAACATTTTTTTCACCTGAACGAAGATAAACCAAGCAAGCTTTTATCAGAATCAAACGTAATTCAATTAATAATATATTTTCATTACTCGCTGTGCTATGTGTATCACCATACGTTTGCTGACTAAGGCTTGTTCTTTGCTTGTTTGCCCACCTTGTTTCAAGATTTTGATTCTCCACATCCTCTATTGTTATTTTATCTGAAAAAATACTGCTTACCATGTCTATGATGTCTGCTTTTTGTGCCTCCACCACCGTTATTATTCGCTGTAAAATATTAATCCATTGCAGCAATGATTTAATAATATCAGAATCACTTTCCTTAAATTGAAAGGGCAATTGAGAATAGAAATGCACTGCTAATTTTATCCACTCCATCTCTTCTATAGCAAGCGATGGTGTAGAAACAGGTACCTCAGAACGCTTAGAAGCTGTTTGAATTATCTTCTCTAACTCTTCTCTATCTCTAATAGAAAGCTGTTTTAGATCAGATAGCTCATTAAGCCTTTGCAAATGTTTTCTATCATAGACTCGTACATTAGATATTCGGTCAGTAGCAGAGTTATAGGCATGAATGGTCCAATCGCCATTACTAATGCCACGAATATGCCATCCTGTTCTAGTAAAAACAAACCCCCTATTTGACTGAACCATCTCCGTTTCATCTCTGGATAATCCTGCATCCTTCTTTAGAATATAGTTTGGCTGATATTGTGTTAATTCATCTATTTCACTCATACAATCGAGAAAATTTTGTTTGTGCTTTGATTTTTTTATTAATTGAAACAAATGCAAATTCACACAAGCCCGCCCCATACAAATTTCAAGTTGCTTAGCTTTTCGATTTGCCAAGTTTGCAGGCATATCAATATATAATTTTTCGGCCTCTTTGAATTTTACAATAGCTAAATTAGGGATGCGTTGCTGCCTAAGATAACTAGCTTCGACTACCATTTGTCGTGCCTGGATACGATTTCGGTAAAAAGCATCTGGGAATTTTTGGCTATCAAGATGTAATTGTTTTTGTAGCATTTGCGCAAATGCTAAATTATCTGTCAAACGATAACTATCATAATGCTCTAAAAAATAGTGAGCCACCGCTAAATAAATACGCGAGG
This sequence comes from Gammaproteobacteria bacterium, assembly GCA_021774015.1. Taxonomy (GTDB): domain Bacteria; phylum Pseudomonadota; class Gammaproteobacteria; order Coxiellales; family Coxiellaceae; genus JAJFJO01. The sequence goes on along the minus strand of JAJFJO010000338.1, from coordinate 2,873 downwards.
TATCTAAATAGGATTCTGGGTGATACTCTTGTTGTTTTGCCAGTATCAACCTTAATATATCACCTGCTGATTCCGTATAACCAAAGAATAAGAGATATCTTGCCAATGTTTTCATCATTTTAATTTGCAAAGGATGATAAAAAATAGGCCTTCGCCCTTCAGCCTTCATCAATGGCATCAAACTGGCAAAACCTGCTTGAAGACTTCGCATAGCATCGGCGAATAATCCTTGACGCATAAGGCATTGACTTTGAATATGATATGCACAAGCGAGATCAAACCCTGTCCCCTTGACTTCCATCTCATCAATATGAAGGACATGCAAAGATTTAGTTAAATCTCTTTGTTTTATATAAACACGGCCCAAACAATTCTTGGTCAACCTTACTTCTTTTAAATATTGCAGTTGACCAGAATACATAACATCTTGTATCTTTCGAGTCGACTCTAAAAGTTGTTGTGCTTTGTCATAATCCCCCAACCGATAGTACGCATTGCCCAGATCATGCAAACTCCAGGCCATACGCGCATGGCCTTTATTCTCTATCACACTACTTGCCGCTGAATAAAAGCGTGATTCATTGCCCGCCTTTTGACCAGGATGAAACCCAGCTTCAATTCTTGATAAGTTGATCAAAAGTGATTCATCCAGCAAATCAATGGCAGCATGATAATTCCCTATTTTATAAATTGTTCTCGCTAATGCATGAATAATATGAGATGCAATTGGATGAACCACACGATGATAAATAACACCCTTTAAGTAATGATCAAACAAATACTGCAATTGAGTACTTCCAAATTTTTCCAAACTAGACTCATTGCCATAAGAACGATAGCGTTTATCAGTTTTTGATAGCTCCATTAATACTATAAGTGCCTGACAATAATGTTGTTTAGCTTCAGCATAACGGCTTTGCAAATGATACGCTTTGCCCAGAGTATAATAATACTCCACTAAATCCTGACTTTTTAATTGTGACACAGCACCAGGCAAGGCAGATATTGTTTGCAGTGCACCTATTCCATCTTCTTGCTCAATGGCAAGCTTTGCTTGCTCTATGCCTGCACGCATTTCACGAAATGACATCTCATGACCATGAAAATCTTGATATGCAGCGATGCTTGCAGTAATACTTTTCTTTGCAAAATCGAAATGACCCAATGCCCGTTGACAACGTGCCACCCTATAATTAATTTCAGCAGAGTACGGATGTAACTCAGGGTGCATTTGATAATGCACACTATATTGATGGTATATGCTTGACTTATTGTGTTGCCCAACTTTTTTTAATGACCCATCAAGAATTCTTTGTGCCTGTTCATAGCAGTCCAATGCTTTTGTATATTTATTTGATATTCCGGGATGTGATTTAGAAAGACCATATTCAGAAGCACACCAATAATCCCCTAAATACATCCAAGTTATAGCATGTTCATACGCACAATAATTATTTGTATTCCTTAAACGATCATGCAATTTATTGGATTCCACCAAGTTATCAAAAGCTTGTTTCATAACTCCATTTTTTAAAATTATGATGTTGGCACAACGACTAAAGATAACAGCCTGCCAACGCATGTGTCTTTGATCTCTCGACAAAACCTGAGATTTATCAAAGCTTATACTGCTATAGATTTCTTGTGCCTTATCATACTGATGGAGGGATAAATACGTTTTACCATACATAAGCAAATAATCGGCTAACGTAAAATATCGGCTACTATGTGTAATATTCTCTTTAATAATAGGGTACAAATCCTTTAGTATATCAAAAGCTTCTTTATATCGTGCTTCTAGATGTAAACAATATACCGCTCGTAATTGTAACAGCAACCATTTTTCAGCTTTATCTTTCCCCCCTAGATCATCAATTGCAATATGTTCATCCTGCATAAATCGTCTTAAATGCAGCACATGCTCTGCCAGCCCATATAGCTGACATAGCGGTTTCGCTAGTGAAAAATCAAATTTTTGAGTCACAAAAAAATCTGAAAACAATTGGTCAAACACATCAATTGCATGACGACAAATCAATGTCACCATATCTTCTTTTTTTGCAAAGTTAAGTAAAATAAACTGACTCAGTCGACTCAAAGTAAACCACTGCTTAGGGTTATTCTTCTGTAGTAAACCAGAAAGCAATAAAACGTCATGATTAGTATATCCTCCCAGCAAAGCAGTAATATGACTCGGATGAATGGCAGCAGCATTCAATACAATCAGGTAATACAACTTATGCAAAATAGTTTGCCCTGCAGCTACCGCACCAGCAGCACCAGCAACTACTGCACCAGCAGCACCACCTATGTCACTATGAGACATCTCAACAGCCTGCAAAGGAGGTTGTTGTTCAACCCAAGATAGCGCCTTTTGCATCTGTTGAGCTAAGGATGCAGTAGGACTTTCTTCATGCGAGGGTTCTAAAGGCTCTACGTAATCAATAAAGTCAGTGATAATTTTATCTAATTTAGTTTTGTCATGTGATTTACGTTCAAGTTTGGCTTGCTGAATATAAGAGAAAAACTGTCTCAATATAGCACTATTGGCACCTATTTTAGAGATGATGATTAATAGGATTTCTTCAGAGCACGATAACACAGGCAATTGCTTTTGTATTAAAGCTATTTTTACAGCATCGGCCAACCCAAAATAACGAAGATAAGTGTCACTAAATAAACGTTGCTCTAATCGATCTTCTACTCCATGTATTGGGTCTTTGAGATTGCTACGAATAATCTGATTTATACATGTCAAGAGCACAGCGTGTTTAGATACAATAATCAACTGATGACCGCGAATTCTAATTTTAGGATAGAATTTTTGATCCAGCACCCTAAGAACTCTATGTAAGATATATTTCAATTCAATG
>JAJFJO010000337.1 GCA_021774015.1 Gammaproteobacteria bacterium | reverse complement strand
CAGTAGATATAAAAAAAAATAGAGAGCTTTTGTACACACTTATTGAACGTCATTTTGTCTGGATTATTTTCGGGTTTTCAGCTCTTGCTCTATTGTTACCCATCCCTTTTGCCAACTTAAAACCGACACTTCCTGTTTTGCTAGGCATCATTATGTTTAGCATGGGTTATACATTAGAAACCAGCGCCTTCCATCAAGCATGGAGTGATAAGTGGTTAGTGTGTATTGCCGCCATTGCGAAATATATCATTATGCCTGTTTTGGCCTACTTACTAGGCATTTTATTTCAACTATCAACACCAGAATTAGTGGGTATTGTCATTATTGGTACGTGCCCCGGCGGTACAGCAGCCAACGTAATGGCTTACTTATCTAAAGCCAATATCGCTCTTACAATAGCATTGACGTTTGCAACTACACTAATCGCCCCATTAGCAGCCCCAACAATAATTTATTTCTTTTTCCATAAATACATATCGATCCCATTTTGGGGTATGTTTGCCAATATGGTTCTTATTTTATTTTTACCTATTGTACTGGGCGTCTTAATGAAAAAATTTTCGGGAAGGAAAACAGTAATGCTAGAAAATTTGCTGCCTACAGTATCAATTATCTGTATTGCCCTTGTCGTTGCTTGTGTAGTTGCATTAAACCATAGCCGAATCTTAGCATTCCCCCTAAAAATTATTGCTGCTGTTACTTTGCTTAATTTATTGGGGTTTTGCATGGGATCACTCTTGTCCACCATTATGGGGCAAAAAAAACGGGGGGCAATGTCATTAATTTTTGAATTTGGCGTGGCCGATACAGGCTTAGGCGTTGTTATTGCAACTACTTTTTTCGGACCATTAACTGCATTGCCTGCTGCTTTAATCAGCGTTATCCAAAACTTGACCGCCCCACTGCTCGTTAAAAAATACTTATCCTCACATAGGAATCAACTGAAAAGCAACCCAGCAAACAACTCGACAAAACCAAGTTGGCGCCTGACAAAAGATAGCTGAGCTGTGAGCCTAGCAAGTTAAAAACATCATATAACCTTAGCCAGCGAGGAATTTTCTTTTTTCCTATTTCTTGGCGTTTTTTCTATATTAGTACTATGCAGTTTGAAAAGTCGATGCATTCTGCCCATGGTTTTTACAGAGCTATAAGGCTTCATCTTAATACCAAACAAGCGCATAGCTGACTTAAAACTATCGCTCAGCGTACGCTTAATACGACGAAGTGGGCTTTTCATATCTGGAAATTGTTTTTTGTGCGGCTTTAAGTGAGTCGCTACAATTTTTTCACATCTAGCATGAAAATCTGTTATTTTTTCAGAATACATATTAGGCGTTGCATCATCAGGTAATGGCTTATCAAACTCCTGCAATTCCGCCTGAATATTGGCGCGTATTCTTTCAAAACTAATTCTTGCATTGTTCCAAATAGAAAATTTCTTTTCTTTAGGGTCAGTAATGTTATCGGTTGGTTTTCTTGTTGTTTTAGAATCCAGGCCATTTTCGTACTTACCACTTTGCTCTTTGCATTGATTAATAATATTGTCAAGTGAAAGCAGCAAACTCTCTAATGCCTGACGAGCTGCAATTCTAGCATCATATGCCTGCTGAGTTTTTTCATAACTATTAAGTGCATCCTCACTCAAATTAATATCAAAACTTGAAACCCCTTTATTGCATGCTATTAAAATAGAGGCTCCAATATCTTCTTTCAGCCTATCTTCCTCATAACCATACACTTGAAATAAATGGTTTGTAGCAGCACATAGCAAAATTCTATTTATTTCTTGTTCGGCTATTTTTCTAGATATGTTCTGGCTTAGCATATACTGAGTAACCAATTTATTGTGGCCATTGTCCCCAAAAGTTCGATCAAGTAGCTCCTTAATTTCTACTTTTGGGTTGAACATTCTCCTAACAGGATCATAATCAAACAATCGATCTCTAACAAATGCAGACCACTGACGACCCCAGTTTTGCAACACATCTGGGTTAGGGACATCTTTATCTAACTCCTCAGAATAAACGGGTAAATTATTAGCGGTCGCTAGTGCTTGGTTAAAAAGTGTGCTATTAAAATACTCTTTCATACTCGCAGGAAACTGTAATTCATGCCTGGGCTTGATAGCAAACAAGTGTCCATCACTAAAAATGCGACTAAGTAAGCCTAACTGCCCTTGCAGTTGCTGAATATTTTTTGTTTGTTGGGCCTGGCTCGCACGCGCTTTTTCTAATTTCTTATAATGTGATGAAACTTCAGCAGAACCCTCAGCTGGCATAATATCATTAAAATTATAGCCGGTTCCTATATCTTGGCTACCGCTATCGCGAACCTGCTGCCTGCTTTTCTTTTTAAAACCCGCCATAAACACCTCCTGTGTAATATCCAGATAAAACTTTATTTAATAGATTCTATACCAACCTGTTGATAGGCTAGTTGATGTGGATCAAAAAATAACACCTTTTGACACTCTAACTAACAGCCAACTAAACCTATGGCATATTTTACGGTATTGAAACGTCAGAGGAAGGCATTACATTTCATGTATCCATAGAAAAAACTAAATATACTTAACCTCAAGGATTTCATAAGCAACTTCACCCTCAGGTGTAAGCACAATAATTTCTTCCGCTTCATATTTACCGATCATTGCACGTGCCAATGGTGATGATATAGATATACTCGAATATTTAATATCCGCCTCATCTTCCCCTACAATCTGGTAAGTCACTTCTTTATCATCATCAATATTGACCAACGTTACTGTAGCACCAAAGATGACCTTGCCTTCATTAGGTATCGTTGCCACATCAATGACCTGGCAGCTTGATAACTTACCTTCAAGATCCTGAATACGTGTTTCTAAAAAAGATTGCTGCTCTTTTGCTGCATGGTATTCTGCGTTTTCTTTTAAATCACCATGAGCGCGCGCCTCTGAAATAGCCGCAATAACGCGAGGACGATCAACTGTTTTTAGCTGCTCCAGTTCGGCCGTTATTTTTTCCAGACCTTTTACTGTTAAAGGTGTCTTTTGCATTGTCAATTACCTCTTATACACAAGAATACAGCTGCGCTAAAAAGCACCCTGTATTGTATCAAATCATAAATTACTGGCTGTGTAGATCCTGCACGCTGCTCACTTCTCCAGCACCCTCAAAATCGAGCGCTAATACGGCAGCTTCCCCACCAGCAAGTGTAGTAGTGTAACAAATCTTATGTGAAACTGCACTACGCCGGATTTCATAGGAGTCAGCAATGGCTTGCTCACCCTCTGCCGTATTTAAAATAAAGTGAATTTCATCATTTTTGATCATGTCGACGATATGAGGTCGCCCTTCAGTCACTTTATTGACTCGGCGACATTTCACTCCAGCTTGCTGCAGCGTATCGTATGTCCCCTTAGTGCTAATAATGGAAAACCCTTGTTTTTGAAGCCGTTCTGCGACCTTAGCCACCTTTGTCTTATCCGCATCTCGCACACTAACAAAAGCACAACCCTGATCTGGCATCGGTTGTCCTGCACTCAACTGACCTTTCGCAAAGGCTTGTCCAAAAGTTGGCGCTATTCCCATCACCTCACCGGTAGAACGCATTTCAGGACCCAAAATGGGGTCTACACCTGGAAATTTATCAAATGGAAATACCGCTTTTTTCACCGCATAAAAATCAGGCACCACTTCTTCCAGTATACCCTGATCCTTCAGACTCACACCCACCATACATTTAGCAGCAATTTTTGCAAGCGATATGCCTGAGGCTTTAGCAATAAATGGCACTGTGCGTGAAGCGCGCGGGTTCACCTCCAATAAATTAATGTCATCATCAAGAATAGCAAACTGCACATTCACCAAACCCACCACGCCAAGCTCCAATGCAATTTTCCGCACCTGGTCACGCAGTCGATTTTGAATACCTTTACTCAAACTGTGCGGTGGTAATGTACAAGATGAATCCCCCGAGTGCACACCCGCTTGTTCAATATGCTCTAACACACCGCCAATCACAACATCTTTGCCATCACAGACAGCATCAACATCAACCTCAATCGCAT
>JAJFJO010000336.1 GCA_021774015.1 Gammaproteobacteria bacterium | reverse complement strand
TAAATTTTTCTTCACTAAATTTACCATCAGATGTCCGATAACCAAAATAAGCGGTGCCTAGTTGGAGAACAATATCGCCACCATGCTCTAAATGATAGGGTGTGAGGCCACCTTCACCGGTATTTTGTGCAAAATCGCCTTTTTTTGCGCCTAGGTTTAACGCATATACCGCATTTTTACTAATAGCGCCGAAGCTCATCGCGGAAACATTTAAACGAGATGCATTATAAGGTTGCTTGCATTGCTCACCACCAACCATAATCCGGCCAGCTTCTTCAGGTACTTTTTTGACAGCGATCGAGTGCTGGATAAATTGAAAACCTTCAGCATCAATATCACGCTCCGTACCAAAAGGGTGGGTATCTTCTAAATTTTTAGCGCGCTGATAGACAAGAGAGCGAATTTCACGATTATATGGACGACCACTTTCATTGGTCGCCACAAAATATTGTTGTATCTCAGGGCGAATAAATTCAAATGCATAACGGAAGTGACCAATCACGGGATAAATGCGCAGAATGTTATGTGTCGAAGTGAGATCGTAAAGCCCGAGAATAATAAAAGGTACTACAATAACAAGCAGATAAAGAAAAGAGATTGAGAACCAAGTTAGCCAGGCAATAAGGACTAGGCTTCCAATGGATACATAGAAAAACATTTTTCTGGCCATGTGATACAACTCCTTGTGTGATCAGAGAAGGTAGTATACCGGTTAATGAAAGTGAGAAACAGGCAGAAAATGAAGATGTTCCTCACATTCGTCGAATATGAGGAGAAATTTTGGTTGCTGGGCTTAAGTCTTGAAGTGCCGAGCTTCTAAGGTCTTGAGGTGCATTCGGGAATGCTAACGGCCGGATCACCTTAAGTCGTTTTTTTTTACATAAGGCTGCAGCGTGGCCCTCGGCCATCCCCACTTGTTAGTTGAAGTGGTTCCTGTGCACTGCCCTCTGGCAGTCGTTGAGCCTGTTTTTCTATATGGCTTGAATCAAAGAGTTGGTCATAAAGCCTATTAGCAATAGCTTCTATCGCTTGTTTGACGGCATCTGGAGAGGATGTATCTATTTCAACGTATTGTTCATCGCTTTCTGCAAGAGCCTGGACATCAGTAAATGTATAAGCTTCTTGTTCTCCTGCTTCTGCTCCAGCTGCCTGAGCAGAAAGAATTGCTTTAGTTCCCGCGTTATCGCTAGAAATAGCGATCAGGGTAATGCTTGCATCGGGATATTCTCCTTGTTTGATAGCCTCACGGTGAGTGTGAAGGAATCGGACGCTTTTTTCATATTCTGCTTTGTTATTCAAATCAAAAAGGACAACGATGTTATCGGCCCTTTTACAGAAGGTTTTTGTCATAGTTTGAAAGCGTTCATTTCCACCTATATCCCACACCTGGGCTGTGATGCCAGTATCAGCCGATTTAGAAAAAGTATGGAGTTCAAAGTCAGCGCCAATGCCGCTGTTTTTATGTTCTGGATTAATAGACTTTTGTATCTCGGCTCTCTTAGCTTGTGGGCCACCATGTACCATAATTTGAAAGGAGTATTTGAACGCCTTCGGAGAAGTGCTAAAAAGTTCTGGGCCTGCGCCTGCTGCACCCGCTGCAGCACCTGCCGCAGCACCTGCCGCAGCACCTGCCGCTGCAGCACCTGCCGCAGCACTGGCCGCGCCTGCTGCAGCACCGGCCTCTTCTGTGCGAGCTGCATCGTACGTTAGTTTATAAACACAAACAATGCGCTTAAATATCTCTGTAGCTTCGCGTTGTGCCTCTTCATATTTTCCTTTATACACATCTCCATGTTCTTTTCTATATTCTTGCTCACTTACTTTATCGGGGTGATGCTTGCGTGCTAACTCAACGTATAGTTGTTTGATTTCCTCTGCGGTTTTTAGTTCACCAAATGCTTCTTTAATTTCTTCTATGGTGGTGTCTTTTGTTATCTCTATAGAACCTTGCTTTCTCATGATAAATACCTTTGGGTTGCTCTAAGTTGCTCTAATCTAACAAGTGCAAGTGAAATTTACCATAAATTAGGTGCATTTTACAAATCCACTATATGCCAATGGGGATTACCTTAGAGATTAAAGGGTGTGCTTGTGTTGCCGTGGTGAGGAGTAGGGCGCTTGTTTTTATAATTAAATCATTGGGGTATGGGTTTCAGTCGCCTATCGGATGATTTTTTATCTGCACTATTGGTGAAAAATTTATCCCATAAACCGGAGTAAGAGGATTTGAACCTCCGACCCCTGCATCCCGAAGGCAGTGCTCTACCAGGCTGAGCTATACGCCGTTAGAAGTTACATTCAACAGCAAAGTCTATCAGCTCATATAGGGCTTGGCGATATGGGGACGGGGCGAGTATTTCTAGGTCTTTTTTAGCCAGTTCGACATGATGTTTAGCTACTTGTAGGCTGTAATTGCAGGCGTAAGTTTGTTGGATTGCTTTGAATAAGTCAGATACCAGCGAACGTCCGTCAAGATAATCGTTTTCTTGAAATGCCGTCTTTTGCAGCTAATCTCTAAGTTATGGATTGAGTAAAATTATACTAAATCAGCCTAAAATTGCGATACAAATGCCAGATCTTAGGCTGTTATCACCTTAAAGTGAGGGTTACATTGCGAGGTTGTGGCGGTACAATGGCGATATTGCTTTTTACTGAGAAAAAACAGGGCAGATGCTGCTTGATGCGTCGGAGCTGCCAATTTCAACAGGTGTTCAATAGACTGGTTGCCCAGAACCAAGCTTTAGAAAGCATGGAACATCATAACAAAGGAATTCAGGAAGACCTTGCAGGTTGGGCATACAATAATGCCGTAATAAAGCCTGATTCTTTTTGCAGTGTTAAATTTGAAGAGATGTTTGAACTTATTATGGAGTATGCACCACATGCCTGACGATGATAGCAAACCTACTATCACTACTGACGAAGTTAATGAAGTCCGCTATGAGTGGATAAAATTTATTACTGAACAACCAAAATTTAAAAAATATGGTTCAGTGCAGAATATAATAAAGAATTTCGACCGTTACAAGCCATTAGTCAATTTATTTTCTCAAACAAAAAATGATTACATTGAAGCAAGAAAACTCTATTCACATGAAGCTAGTAAACACGGTGCTCTACTTGCATCAGCTTGCACATTACTATTAACTGGTGCTGAAGTGGTTTTCACAACCTACGGCGGCTGGATGGCTGGAAGCTCGGTTGTTACCGCAGCCACTGGCGTTGGCATTCCTGCTGCATTGATAGAACTTGCCGTCGGTACACTGTTTTTTAGTTTTGGTTCCTTAATTGGCTGGACATCAAAAAAAATCAGTCGCGATATGACCTTGTCTATTGCGAGATCAGCTGATAAAGGTGAACCATTGCTTCGAATTGAAAATCAAACAGAGCTAACTTGGCATTTAGCGTTTAAGCCAGATCCACACAAGGCGCTTTGGAAAAAAGTTACACTACATGATATCGCCCAAATGAGTGAAGCTGAATTTAATGAGTTTAAGGCGCAACTTGATGGTGCTTTCAGCAATAGCCAAATCAATCCTGAGCAGCGTAGCCGCATTGAAAGTGATATCAAAAGTGCTCGCGATGCTGCTACATTTCTTGGTGAACAAGAAAGCCTTGCTGATATTGATCCAAACATCTTTGAATTGTTTGTTTGTGGTGAAACCTGGGAAAATTATTACATTCGCAAATTCATGGAGGAAAATCCTATCAGTTTTTTAACTGTAGGTACTGATCCAGAACAAACCGTCGTCCATGATTGGGCGGTACTTGACCCCACCAACAGCTTAGGTCTTAACGACAATCCTTGGTCAGCGAAAGCAAAACGTTGCAATGATTTTTTGGCTAAGAATGGACTTGGTTTTCTTGATCACGATAATATCCTCAACTTTCCTGCAGCACGGCCTGCAATTGCTTCGGCGTCACTAGCGGCGTCAAGCGTAACTAGTCCAGCAACAGATGTTAGTAGCGCATCAGCTGGACAAGTTGAATTATTTAATTATGACAAAGAGTTTGAAAAATTATTTGATTTAAACAAGAAGCAGCAAAAGTCATTAGACAAAATTTATGATGGTTTATTGGTTGAAGTCAAGGACCCTGACAACCCAGGTCAAACAAAAAAAATCACCCTTGGTGAATATTTCACTCAAACAATTAAGCGGCAGGAAGAGGAGCAAGGCCAGCAAGAATTTCAAAAAGAAATGCAGGCATCATTTAAATTATTTGGTGAGGTTGGGCGGTTAATTGGTTGCCAAAAAATGGTTGAATACGCCAATATCGCTCATGCTGTATACAATGTCAGCTTGTCTGCTGCTGCAATATACCTCAATCCGGCATCTCCAACTGCATGGCTTAACTTGATTCAAAATACTAGTAGTCTAATTGGCATTTTACGCAAAAAACAACAAGTTGATCCTTTACAGGTGTTGCAACAACAATTACAACATGTTTCAGAGCAACTGGTTGCAATACAAGACATGCTTAAGCATAGTTTTCTTGAGCTCGACATTCAAGTGCGAAACGTTCTTGATGAGGTGATTCGTGGTTTTAACACGACTTTAAGTGAAATTTATGTCAATCGATTAATTATTTCACGCAAATTGAATCAAATCCAAACCAGCATGTATCAACTGAGCATACAAACCAGTCGACAAATCATGGGTCTATGGCTTAATGATTTAATTGAATGTATATTTCAAATCGAGCAGCACTTTGTTCGTTACGATAATTTAACACTATTTAGTGCAGACACTTACAATGCAAAACTAGATAAATTGGTTTTTTGGTTGGGCGACAAATCAGCCCATGATAATGCAACCGGTGCACATCTATTTTTTCCAGAACAACCTGCTACGCAATCACTCGCTATTCTGGATAATAGTAATATCCATGATATAGTCGGCTTTTTAATAGCCTATGCTAAGCATGAATGTGGCACTGAGCTTAACAGCAGTCGCGTCTCCATTGTCAATCCTAATGTTTGGATAATGGCATTTAATGCCTATAAAAAAATGTTACTTCACAGTAACGTTGAATTCTATCGAGCGCGTGACCCAAATAGTCGGCAGCTAATTGCTATTGCAAAAACGGCACAGCAAAACTGTGCGTTCTATCAGCAACTAAAGCATAATCATGAATTTTGGGTAACACTCGTAGGAAAATATGCAGCAACACTCAGAAAAATTGAGAGTCATTTATACAGCGTGATTGAATATCACGTGGATAGCACCGCTACTAAGCTATTGGTTGGGATTAGGCAACAAGCCCGCGATAACATCTTGCGTATGCAACAAGACCCTATTGATGGTGCTATAGGTGATGTTCGGCGCAATGACCATGATGATAATGCAGCGATCACACAGCAAATAACAAATTGGGACTCCAGTATTGCCAAAACTGCAATACCGGATCTTTTTAACGCTTATATTGACTGGCTTTACGATTGCTTGCGGGACCATGACACAAATAAAAAACCTTTGGCCGTATTTATTAGTACTACCTATAATTATTTAGTACCTGTGAATATTCTGTTTCAAAGTGATTCAGATGTTAAGGTTGAATTGCCCGAACAATTATTGCAAGCTGAGCGTAAAGGTATTGGCCAATTTAGCTTCAATTTTGAAGTGCATCAACAGCATGAATATACAACTGCCACTTTTGTTGTTGTAATAAAGTTCCAATTTAA
>JAJFJO010000335.1 GCA_021774015.1 Gammaproteobacteria bacterium | reverse complement strand
ATTCACTTGGGCACGGCCCTGAATAAGATTTTGAAAGATATGGTGGTGAAGTCGAAAACTTTGAGTGGGTTTGATGCACCTTATGTGCCGGGTTGGGATTGTCATGGTTTACCAATTGAGCATAAAGTTGAAAAGAAGGTAGGCAAAGCAGGTCAAAAATTGACCCATAAGGAGTTTCGTCAAGCTTGTCGAAAATTTGCCGCCAGCCAAGTTGATATTCAGAAATCTGAGTTTCAGCGTTTAGGCGTGTTGGGTGAGTGGGACAATCCGTACCTCACCATGAATTTTACGTATGAAGCCAACGCAATTAGGGCGCTGTCGAAGGTGATTGCAAACGGGCACTTGCAACGTGGTCAGAAGCCAGTACATTGGTGCACTTCTTGTGGGTCGGCGCTAGCAGAGGCTGAAGTTGAATATAAAGATAAAACCTCACCTTCTATCGATGTCGCTTTTGATGCAGTTGAGTATCAAGATGTATTGACGTTGTTTAATGCTGATCACGATATTGTTTCTCGTGTCATCATGCCGATTTGGACGACGACGCCTTGGACCTTGCCAGCCAACCAAGCGGTTTCAGTTAATCCAAAAATGAATTATGCATTGATTGAAGCTAAATTTAATAACGAAGCAGTGGCGATTATTGTGGCTGAAGCTTTATCAGCAGATGTGATGAGCCGCTATGATATTCATGAATATAAAGTGGTGGGTGATATTCGCGGTGAGCAATTAGAAGGGACCGTATTGCAGCATCCTTTTATGGATCGACAAGTGCCGGTAGTGTTGGGTGACCATGTGACGACAGAGGCTGGAACCGGTAACGTGCATACCGCGCCTGCGCACGGTTTAGATGATTATATGATGGGTGTTAAATATCAGTTGCCGATGGACAATCCGGTGGATTCTCGTAGTTGTTTTATCGAAGGCACGCCGCTGGTTGCTGGTATGCATGTATTTAAAGCGAATGAGCCTATTATAGTAGAGCTTGCCGATGGTGGGCATTTGTTGCATCAAGAGCCATTAAACCATAGTTACCCGCATTGTTGGCGCCATAAAACACCACTAATTTTTCGTGCAACACCGCAATGGTTTATTAGTATGGAAAAAAATGGATTACGCAACATGGCAATTGATGCGATTCAGAAAGTAGATTGGATTCCTGATTGGGGTCAAACGCGCATTCATAATATGGTGGAAGGGCGGCCTGATTGGTGTATCTCTCGTCAGCGAACGTGGGGAATTCCTATTACATTATTTATCCATCAAGCGACAGGCGAATTGCACCCACGTACAACTGAATTAATGGAAGAGGTTGCTAAACGCGTTGAAAAAGACAGCGTTGATGCTTGGTTTGATTTAGATGCAAAAGAGTTATTAGGTGATGAGGCTGATGATTACGATAAAGTAATGGACACACTGGACGTGTGGTACGACTCCGGTGTGACACACACCTGCGTGTTAGAGGAGCGTGAAAATTTGCACGTGCCATCTGATTTATGTTTGGAAGGCTCTGACCAGCACCGTGGTTGGTTTCAAACATCGTTATTAACGTCTTTAGCGATTCGTAACGCAAGCCCTTATAAAGAAGTGTTAACCCATGGTTACGTGGTTGATGGCAAAGGTTATAAAATGTCGAAATCTGTGGGTAATACAATTTCGCCAACAGAAGTGATTAATAAAATGGGCGCTGATGTTTTGCGTTTGTGGGCGGCAGCTACAGATCATACGGGTGATGTTAAATTTTCGGATGAAATTATCAAGCGTAGTGCTGATGCGTATCGGCGTATTCGTAACACGGCGCGTTTTTTATTGTCAAACTTAAATGACTTCGATCCAACTAAAGATTGTTTGCCGGAAAGTGAACTTTTGGCTTTAGATCGTTGGGCAATTCATGCAACGCAAGAGTTGCAAACAACAATTGTTGCTGCCTATGATCGTTTTCATTTCCAGCACATCTACCAGTTAATCCATAATTTTTGCACGGTGGAAATGGGTAGTTTTTATTTGGATATTATTAAAGATCGTCAATATACGAGCTCAACGAGTGGCTTGCCAAGACGTTCAGCGCAAACCGCGATGTATCATATTCTAGAAGCGTTTGTGCGTTGGTTGGCGCCGATCTTAAGTTTTACTGCGGAAGAAATTTGGCAGCATATGCCTGGTGCGCATGAAGACTCCGTGTTTTTAAGTCAGTGGTATGACAACTTTCCTGTATTAACGGCACAAAAAGAAGATGTTGAATATTGGGGTTGGTTAATGCAAGTGCGCGATGAGGTTAATAAAGTATTAGAAGAGCGCCGCAATAGTGGTGACATTGGTTCGGCCTTAGATGCGGATGTGTTTTTATACGGTGAAAATGCGGTATATGAAAAGTTATCTAAGCTAGGTGATGAATTACGTTTTGTATTAATTACATCTGGTGCTCAGGCATTACCAAGTAGTGAGCGCAATGGCGAGGCTAAAGATACGGAGGTTGACGGTTTATGGGTAAAAGTCACTGTTTCTTCGCATCAGAAATGTGAGCGTTGTTGGCAGCGTTGTGAAGATGTCGGGTCACATGCAGAGCATGAAACTTTGTGTGGGCGTTGTGTGTCGAACATCGCAGGTGATGGTGAAAATAGGAAGTTTGCATAATGAGTGCTATTAAAAAAGCGTGGCCGTGGTTGCTGCTTAGTATATGTGTGATTGCTATCGATCAATTTAGTAAATTGTATTTAAATACACACCTAACATTAGGTCAACCAGTTGAGGTGTTGCCTTTTTTTAATCTGACACTCGCATACAACCCCGGCGCGGCATTTAGTTTTTTGGGTGAGCAAACGGGTTGGCAGATTTGGTTGTTTACCTCCATCTCTTTGGCTATATCGATTATTTTAATTGCCTGGTTGTTAAAAACACCGCGCAAAGACGCACTGTTGGCGTGCTCATTGAGTTTGATTCTAGGGGGTGCTGTCGGGAATTTAATCGATAGAGTCTTATACGGTTACGTAATCGATTTTGCCGATTTTCATATTGGCAGCTGGCATTTTGCGACATTTAATATTGCCGACAGCGCCGTCTGCATCGGCGCTGGGCTGTTGATTGTTCACTTAATATTTTTTAGTAAAAAATAACGTTAACTTTCAGGCTTTGATGTTGCCTCATCGGATTTAGGTGCGGGTGGAATGATTGCATCGAGATATTTTTTCCTG
The DNA here is from genome assembly GCA_021774015.1 of Gammaproteobacteria bacterium. GTDB lineage: Bacteria > Pseudomonadota > Gammaproteobacteria > Coxiellales > Coxiellaceae > JAJFJO01. Next base: position 2,850 of record JAJFJO010000335.1, on the reverse strand, counting down.
AAACTGACCACTTTCACCCAGTAAATAATCCAAACGGCAAATGCACCAATACCTAATACAATATTCACAAATGGAATCCACAGCAATAATGGAATGATGACCATAGTAAGGCCTAAGCCAAATAAAGTTTTTGCATCACGAACAGCCTGCTCATTGCCACTTAAATATTTCTCGAATGATTTTGGGATACCAAAAGGCAACATCAACCAATTAAACACATAGCCTGCAACCGGGATAAGCATCATCCAAACAAACCAAGCAGGGAATACTTGATGTTCTTGGGGTACACGTTTTGCTGCCTTGAACAGGGACAAAAGATAGAGAATAAAAACAACAAATAGGGCGATGCCGATAATAGAAACAATTAATATTGCCCAGGTTGGGATATCGTGTGTTGTATAATTACTTTGTTGAATAATAATATCTTCAGTTTGCATGAGAGTTATCCTTTATTCGTTAGTTTCATACTAGTATAGTCTATTTCACAGGTATCGATATCACCAATATCTGATGAATGCAACATATAAAACAACCGATCAATATTTGCACTTTTTGGCCTAATTCAGGTATGATGCCGGCAACTGAATAGTAGGACCTATAGATGAAAGTATTACTTGCCAATCCTCGAGGCTTTTGTGCCGGTGTAGACCGTGCTATTGAAATTGTTGAGCGAGCCTTAGAGCGCTTGGGTCCGCCGATCTATGTGCGTCATGAGGTTGTTCACAATCGACCTGTTGTGGACAGCCTGAAAGCGAAAGGTGCTATTTTTACGGATGATATTTCTGAGGTTCCAAAAGGCGCAACGTTGATTTTCAGCGCGCATGGTGTGTCGCAAGCGGTGCGTGAGCTAGCACAGCAACGAGGCTTTTATGTCTTTGATGCCACGTGCCCTTTGGTGACTAAGGTGCATATGGAAGTGGCTCGTTGCGCGCGTCGTGGTGAAGAATGTATTTTGATAGGGCATGCGGGTCATCCAGAAGTAGAAGGCACGATGGGGCAGTATCGCAATAATGAAGCGGGTATTTACCTGGTTGAAAGCACAGAGGATGTTGCAAAACTTGAGTTGAAAAATCCAGATGCTTGTATGTATACCACGCAAACGACGTTGTCTGTTGATGATGCTAATAAAATTATTGAAACATTAAAGCAAAAATTCCCTAATATTGCTGGCCCTAAAAAAGATGATATTTGTTACGCGACGCAAAATCGTCAGGATGCTGTAAAAAATTTAGCATCGCAATGTGACATGGTGATTGTTGTTGGCTCAGAAACCAGCTCAAACTCTAATCGCTTAAAAGAGCTTGCCGAACGTCTTGGTCGGCCGTCTTATTTAATTGATCAAGCAGATGATTTGCAGCGTGATTGGTTTGTAGATGATGTGGTTATTGGCGTGACCGCGGGTGCATCTGCACCTGAGACCCTCGTTCAGGGCGTTGTTGAACGCTTGAAGGAGTGGGGTGCGAGCGGTTGTGACAATATGCATGGTCGTGAAGAGACTATTGTATTCGCATTGCCAAAAGAGCTGCGCGATGCTGAGGTGATGAAGTCTTAAGGCTGTTTTATCCTCTACAGGGGATAAACTTGATTTTATCCTCTCTAGGGGATAAACTTGATTTTATCCTCTGTAGGGGATAGAGATTCTAGGAGGCAGCATCATGTTGGTAATTTCACCAGAGAATTTAGCTGTTGCAGTGGTCAACCAGCGCAAAAAACTCAAGCTAAGCCAGGCTGCGGTTGGGGAGCGGGTCGGTTTAAAGCAAGTAACGGTATCTGCATTTGAAAATAAACCAGCGAGTACTAAGTTGGATACGTTGTTTCGCATACTCTCTTCTGTAGGCATGGAATTGACGGTTTCACCTAAAGGAGAGTCGAATGCCGATAAAAAACCCTGGACGGAAGAGTGGTAGTAATGAGTAGACAGCCTCAGCGCCTCTCATTATTAATGAATGGTGTGCTTGTTGGTCACTTAGAAAAAATGAGTAATGCAGAAATGCGTTTTACTTATGAGAGAGAGTGGCTGAATTTGCAAGATGCGCGTCCAATTTCATTATCTCTACCTTTGACTGGTAGTACGCACGATGGAGATGTTGTTTATCATTTTTTTGATAACTTACTACCCGATAATCCACAGCTTCGTATTAGGATACAGGCAAGATTTCAGGCGCAGTCAATTCACCCATTTGATTTACTTGCATGTATTGGTAGGGATTGTGTTGGCGCTATTCAAATAATTGAAGAAGATCATTTCGAATTTAAAAAACACATTAAATGTGAGCCTTTGCGAGAAAGCGATTTGGCTTCATTGCTGCGTAATTATACTACCCATCCATTAGGTATGTCTGACAATGATGATTTTAGGATTTCTATAGCGGGTGCGCAGGAAAAATCAGCTTTTTTACTCTATAACAACACTTGGAATCGCCCAGTCGGAACGACACCTACTAGCCATATTTTTAAGTTGCCTATTGGTTTTATTCAGCATCAACAGATGGATTTAAGCGATAGTTGTGAAAATGAGTGGTTGTGTTCAAAAATACTTAAAGAATTTGGATTGCCAGTTGCTAACTGTGATATTCAGACGTTTGAAGATGTTAAAGTTCTTATTGTCGAGCGGTTTGATAGAGAATATGCGGTAGATAAAAGCTGGTTGATGCGCTTGCCACAAGAAGATATGTGTCAGGCGATGGGCGTTTCGCCTAATGTAAAATATCAATCAGATGGTGGGCCAGGGATTGAAAAAATAATGCAACTGTTGCTGAGCTCGTCAAATGCAAATGAAGATAGGGACATATTTTTTCGGTCCCAAGTGATTTTTTGGCTGTTGGCTGCAATTGATGGGCATGCAAAGAA
>JAJFJO010000334.1 GCA_021774015.1 Gammaproteobacteria bacterium | reverse complement strand
GCTGGGGTGGAGCACATAAGCATCACGTTCACTGTCGTTCAACACTGGTGCCGGGAGGTGTAATAACCCTACTGCTTCTTGTCGACAATACTTCACCCACTCTAATGGTTGAAAGCTTGGACCATAACCAAAACCTCGTTCGGCTAAATGTGCATACAACATAGATTTATCTATCGATTCTTGACAACGTGCCTCAATATCTGAGACTCGGTATTTCTGTTCTTTTCTAGCAGGTAGATAAGACAGCTTGCCTTGACCATGAGTGACTTTTTGTTGTCCCTGTTCCGTAAATATTTCAAAGTCCGCATGATTCGCATCAACAATAGATAATCGAATCATTGCTGCTTGGCTCTCATCAACCACTAGTGGTTGCAACCACACCATATTCCGAATAGTTTGAACCGGCTTTCCTTGGTTAGCGAGTGTTCCTGCAATACGAGCCATTTCTAAATAAGCAACACCGGGTAATACACTACGCTGCTGTACAATATGATCAGCTAAATAAAAGGCCTGCTGCTTAAAACATTTACTAAATTGTTGCTGCTCAAAATTGGATTTATTCAGGTCAAGTAGCGGATGTAGTGACTCACCCCCCCCCATAACGGAAGAAGTAAGCACTGCGTCAGGAAGCCAATAACGCTCTTGGGCAAAAGGATAGGTCGGTAATGACAACTTTTGTGGCATTTCGCTTTGATGTAGTAGCGCCCAATTCAAGTCATATCCTTTCACATAAAGATTGGCAAGACTTGTCAAATTCTCCTGGTATTTCTCAACATCGTTAAAATCCGCTTGAATCAATTCCTCAATGGCAATCCTCAGCACTTTTTTATAAATTGCTGCATCGTCCGGGTGTTTTTTTGCATTTCCATAAAAAATAGCTACTTGATTTTTGCCAACATTTATTTGCGCCTTTTTCAGCAATTCCTGCAATTCAACCATAGAGGAAACCACCAATGCACAGCGATAAGAAAAATGCTTGCGACAAACATTATTTGTATAGCTAATAGCAGATAGCGATACCAAGTCAACAGTGGGGTTAGCTAACCATTGTGACAACCCATGGATTTTTTGTGTTAAAGCTGACTGGGTTTTTGCTGACAAAGCAACAAGGTAGTAGGGTTTATTCGTCACTGGTTTTTTTACAACCTTTTGCTCAACATATTCTTCCACAACCGCATGCGCATTGGTTCCACTAAAACCAAAGCAGCTAACAGCAGCTAATCTTGGTTTATTATTGAAAGCCTCCCATTCTTTAGCCTTAACATTTACATAAAATGGACTTTTGGAAAAATTAGCAAGTTCATTTTCTTCCTCGAAATTAATACTTGGCACTAGCATTTTATGCTGTAAGCACAGCAGCACTTTTATCAGGCTCACTACCCCAGCTGCTGCAGAGGTATGTCCTATATTACTTTTCACCGAACCTAACCCACAATATTGAGTTTTATCGGTATATGCATTAAACGCACTCGTTAGTGCTCCAACCTCAATCGGATCTCCCAATTTAGTTCCTGTACCATGCGCTTCCACATAACCAATGTCTTCAGGATTAATATTGTAACGCTGGTAGACTGTTTGCAATAATGTTTGCTGGGATGCGGCATTTGGCGCAGTAATACCATTGCTTTTCCCATCTTGATTAACACCACTGCCTTTTATTAGCCCATACACTTTGTCACCATCAGCTAAAGCATCTACCAAACGCTTCAAGACAACAACAGCTGCGCCTTCTCCAGGCACAAAACCATCGGCATCTCTATCAAAAGGTTTGCATAAGCCTTCTGGACTCAGCATGCCAGCTTTACTCATTCCAATGTAAGAAGTTTCCGTTAAATAGAGTGTCACACCACCCGCTAACATTACATCAGCTTCTTTATTTTGTAGGGTCTTACAAGCTTGATGCAATGCTACCAGAGACGAAGAACAGGCTGTATCAATCGTCATCACAGGCCCTTGCAAATTTAAGTTGTAGGCGATCCGTGAAGCTAGAATGGAGTTCGCATTACCTGTGAGCCCTTGAGCTCCGATTTGACAATGTCGATGACGGTTCATTAACTCGAAATAGTCATTATGCATTACACCAACATATACACCACAAAGTTTAGGCTCATTTGCCCAGTAACCCGCATCCTCCAGTGCATGCCAGCTTTCCTGTAAAAATAATCGTTGCTGGGGATCCATGCTTTCTGCTTCGGCTGGCGATATATTGAAAAAAAGCGGATCAAATTTATCCATATCAGTAATAAATCCACCCCATTTACTATAGGTCTTATTCTCTTTACGAGGGTCAGGATCGAAATGACTGGCAACATCCCATCGTGATGGGTCTACTTCACTAATTGCAGACTTTCCTGCTTGCAAATTTTCCCAAAACTCAACAGTATTATCTGCATTCGGCACACGTAGCGACATACCAACGATGGCGATTTCATTACTTGCTAGGGAACTACTTTTATCGCTTACTCCATCTGGAACACTACTACCGCTTATTGCTTCTTGAAGATCACCCTCTACTCTGCTGCTAGTCTCTAGAACCTTTGTTTTCTTCCGTTCTAGGATAGGTACTTCCTTCTCTAAACTTGCTGACACAAGTGGTCCCAAATATTCAGCTAATTGACGAATACTTGGGTGACTGTATAACATTGGTGCGGCAATTTCTACACTAAATGTATTATTGACAAGCCTAGTAAATTCAACACCTAAGATAGAGTCCATACCATAATTAGCAAAAGGGCTATCCTCCAAAACATCCTCTTTTTCAAGACATAATAATTCACCGACTATAGACATTAATTTTTCACTGATAACGTCAATATTTGAATAGTTATTATCGCTAATTGGCTTGTGAAAACCACTCTCGACTCTGTTATTGGTCTCTAAAACCGTTGTTTTTTTTTGCTCTAGGGTAAGTACTTCGTTCTCTAAACTTGATGATACAAGTGGCACCAAATATTCTGCTAATTGACGGATACTTGGATGGCTATACAACATTGGTGCGGCAATTTCCACATTAAAAGTACTATTGATATGCCTAGTAAATTCAACACCCAAGATAGAATCCATACCATAGTTAGCAAATGGGCTATCTTCCACAACATCCTCTTCCTCAAGACAGAGTAGTTCACTGACTATGGATACTAATTTTTCTCTAATGACATCAATATTTGCCATTTGCAAATCTACTGGTGGTATCGGTGAGCTTACTGATGTGTTTTTGAGTGTAAATGCTGGTCCATTGATAGCGCTTGTTTTCAATTTTAAGGGAATTGCCATACTAGCTCTCTGTGGTAAGCTTTCACTGCCGACCAGTTCAGGCTTGGGTATTATTATTGGCTTTTTTAATGTCCTTTGATGTTCATAATACCAATATCGCTTTTGGGCAAACGGATAGGTTGGCAATGAAAGTTTTTGTTTCACGTCTCCTCGGAATAATAGCTCCCAATCAACCTCATATCCTTTGACGTAGAGGTTTGCTATGGTTTCCAATTGCGCCTTATAGTTTTTAACATCATTATAGTCAACCTGTGCTAATTTAGCTGTTACTCCATTTAAAACTTCTCGATATATTGCTGCATCATCTAGCTGCTCACTGGCATCACCATAAAAAATAGCCACTTGATTTTTGCCAACGCTTATTTGCGCCTTTTCCATCAATTCCTGTAATTCAACTATAGAGGAAACCACTAACGCACAACGATGGGAAAAATGCTTGCGACAAACATTGTTTGTATAGCTAATAGCAGATAGCGATACCAAGTCAACAGTGGGGTTAGCTAACCATTGCGACAACTCATGGATTTTTTGTGTTAAAGCTGACTGGGTTTTTGCTGACAAAGCAACAAGGTAGTAGGGTTTATTCGTCACCGGTTTTTTTGCGATCGTTTGCTCAACATATTCTTCCACAACCGCATGCGCATTGGTTCCACTAAAACCAAAGCAGCTAACAGCAGCTAATCTCGGTTTATTATTGGAAAGTTCCCATTTCTTAGTCTTTACACTAATATAAAATGGACTTTTAGCAAAATCAGCATGTTCATTTTCCTTCTCAAAGTTAATACTGGGGACTAACATTTTATGCTGTAAACACAGTAGCACCTTTATCAAGCTCACTACCCCTGCTGCCGCAGAAGTATGCCCTACATTACTTTTTACCGAACCTAATCCACAATATTGAGTTTTATCAGTATATGCATTAAATGCACCGGTCAACGCTTCTATTTCAATCGGATCCCCCAGCTTGGTGCCTGTACCATGCGCTTCCACATAGCCAATATCCTCAGGGTTAATA
>JAJFJO010000333.1 GCA_021774015.1 Gammaproteobacteria bacterium | reverse complement strand
AGCCCAGGGTTTGGCTCTGTTGCAAAATACATTGCGACATCGACTTATGAAGCAGCACTGGATGTCAACTGCATGTCAGCCTCCTCAACAAAAGTTTTTGTACTCGAAGTGATGGGGCGTCATGCTGGATGGATTGCCGCTTCTGCAGGACTTATCAAAAACAATCCGAATGATGCTCCTCACATTATTTTATTTCCAGAAATTGCTTTTGACCCCGACGTGTTTCTCTGCAAAGTTAAGGAGACAGTTGAAAAGCACGGCTTTTGCGTGGTGGTTATGTCTGAAGGAACGCGCGATAAAGAGGGCCGTTTTTTACATGAATCTCATACAACAGACGCATTTGGCCATGAGCAATTAGGTGGTGTAGCCCCTATTATCGCTCGATTAATTAAGCGTAAATTAGGGCTGAAACTCCACTGGGCAGTTGCTGATTATTTGCAACGCGCGGCACGCCATATCGCCTCACAAACCGATGTAGATCAATCTTATGCACTTGGAAAATCAGCCATTGAGTACGCACTGCAAGGAAAGAGCGACATCATGCTCACCATTGATCGTTTAACAACTCCAGATTACCAATGGAAAATTGGTTCTGTGCCTCTAGCTAAAGTGGCTAATGTAGAAGCCAAAATGCCGAGAGATTTCATTACTGAAGATGGTTTTGGTATTACAGAAAAATGTCGCGCTTATTTAGAGCCTTTAATTCAGGGAGAAGCCTACCCACCTTATACAAAGGGCGTGCCAGCTTATGCTCAGTTAAATAAAGTGCTTGTCGAAAAAAAATTAGATAACGTTAAGGCGTAATCATGAATGGCAACACATTTAACCTAGATGCTTTTTTCGATCTTTCGATAGATATGCTATGCATTGCTAGTATGGATGGGTGTTTTTTAAAAGTAAATGATGCGTTCCGAGAAAACCTAGGTTATGAAGCCGATGAAATGGTTGGGGAGCTATGCTTGAATTTCATTCATCCAGAAGATAAAAGCCGCACTCAAATGGAGCTACAAACTCTATCCGAAGGACAAAAAACGATACATTTTGAAAATCGCTATTTAACTAAAGATGGGCGATATGCCTGGATGGAATGGAGCGCCTATCCTGAAAGAGAGTCCAATCTTATTTACGCGGTTGCTAGAAACATGACCGAGCAAAAAAAAGCATATGCACGCTTATTAGAAATGACCGAGGTAGATAATTTAACTAAGCTCTACAATCGCTATGCATTTGAGAATATTGCAAAGCGTGAAATTAGACGCGCCGTTCGCTTTAACGATCCTATTTGTTTAATGCTAATCGATATTGACGACTTTAAACAATATAATGATACCTATGGGCATCTTCGTGGTGATGAATGCTTAAAACATGTCGCACACATACTTAACCAAAACTTATCTCGCAATAGTGATTATTTATTTCGCTACGGTGGCGATGAGTTCATTGCCCTGCTACCGCAAGATACGTTAGAAGAAGGCTTAAAAGCCGCAGAAAATCTACGAAAAAGTATCGATGATTTGCAAATGAAACACGAAGCACATCAAAGTGAAGATCACATCACCATTACGATTGGAGTAACTGCCATCACCCCCACAAAAAACACGCAGCTTTACGAATTAATAACCCAAGCCGATGGTGCGCTGTATCATGCTAAAAAACAGCACCGCAATAATGTAGGGAGAGCTTAGTGTGTTATTCGTATTATAGTCTAATCTCTGTTGTTATCTCGGAAACAAGCGCCAAAACATGTCATCCCGGAACTTAGTGTTTGTTGGCGAGCTAGCGAGCCTTACAAACACTTAGTATCCGGGATCTAGGGTTTAAGAAGGGTAACATTACTACCAATTTACTTCCCAATAACCACCTTAGCAGTTACTTTTTTAGCACCAGTCAACTTCCATGGACGCGCGTAAATTAACTTTATTGATGTGATGCGAGGCACAGAAAACGCCGTTCTTTTCACAAAAAACCTCCACACAGTATACCCCGGCGCACCTGGCATAGCTTTTTTAGGTGCGTTATAAGTTGCACCTTTAGGTATCAATAAATCCCGGTCATATTTTTTTAAAAACCAAGAATAGCCTGTCGTTGGATTAGCGGGTACTGTAATTGTAATAACAGGATTTTTAACCGTCACCAAAATTGGTTTTTTAAGGTTAGTAAATTGCACGCTATTCGCTTTTAATTTTTTTGTCTTGTTGGCAGCAAGCGCTGACCCACTCAACGCCATCGCTATCATTGCTACCGCGCATAATGAACTAGTGACTAATTTTTGCATGATGATACACCTTTTTTAGGATTGAACTGCCATTATCCTACAGGACTACAGATCAAGCAAATCACAAAAATCACCGCCATACTTGGGCCCCCGCCAAGGACAGAGAAACAACTCTTGAAATTGCATGATCACAATCTAGGAGCTTTTCTTTGAGCCTCAGCCCCTGCTCCTGCAGCTCCTGCAGCTCCTGCAGCTGCCGCCGCTGCCGCCGCTGCCGCCGCTGCCGCCGCTGCCACCGCTGCCGCCGCTGCCCCACCAACACCAGGAGAAGGGCCGTCCGGCAAAGGGTCCCTTCTTCTTTTTCTACTCAGCAGCCCCCCCGCTCTGGCCGCCGCCGCGCTAGCCGATAACTCACGACGCCTCTCCAGCCCAGGGGCAGCAGCCGCCGCGGCAGCAGCCCCTCCTGCACCTCCAAGCGTATGCCCCACTCCAATGTCTGGGTTCTCAAACGGGTGGGTCTCACAATACTTGGTTTTTGCTTGGTGAATTGCAGCGGATACCGTGCTCTTAGAAATCTCTACACATGTTCCAATATGAGTGTAAAGTAGTTCTCTAAAAGGGGGAGGCCAACTGGGCTGCTTTAAAAATTTGCTATCTTCTACTGCTTCCTGCAAACAAGCCAATATAATATGAAAAGCCAGTTCATTTTGACATGGGTTAAAAGCGTTTTGTGCTGGTTGCTCTAGTTTAAATCTATCCAACGCTACAAGTGCAACTTTTTGTATATGCCCATAAAAAATAATCTGAAACTCGGGGTGTAAAATTCTTAACAGAATAGGAGCTATAAAGGAAAGTTCTGGATGTTTTCTCCCAATAAAGGCTTGTAACATTAATTCAACAGCAAGTTCGGGCATTTCTACATGAGGGTCACCTCCCTTCAGGTATAATAGGTTTGCAGCTGAACGAAGCTCTTGCCCTAACTGTTCACTTAACTCATTAAAGCTACGTTTTTCTTCAGGTGAAAGCAAAGAACAAGCATCAGCCTGAACCCCTACCAGCAAGCTTAATTTCAGTAAGCCTGGGGTTTCTTTTACGTAGCCTAATAGCTCACTATATTTTGATAAATCAAAAATAAGAGATGGTCTAGCCGTTATTACTTCCCCCAATATTGGTGATAAGAGCTGCAACACGCTTTTTCCCCTGTCTGGACCCTCCACAGGTGCAGCACCAAGATTCTTCCCTTCAAGTAGATCTGGATGTGATCGCAGCATTTCTCGACCTTCAGGGTTAGCCGCCAAAAACCACAACACGCTTGTTCCCCTGAATGGACCTTCCACAGGTGCAGCATCAAGATTCTTCCCTTCAAGTAAATCTGGCCGTAACTGCAGTATTTCTTGACCTTTAGGGGTGGCTGCCAAAAACCACAACACGCTTACCCCCTCACCCGCCTCAACAGCAGAATAATCCTCGGAAGCAAGCTGATCTTTCAATTCACCAAGGTCCTCCCGACAAAAAAGAAACAAAAGAGATGCTATTACTCGAGAACCTGCCTCATGATGAAGGCTATTTAAATATTCCTTTAGAGTCCCTTTGCCTTCCTCATCTACTACAAACGGCATATTTTTTCTATATGTAGTATTAACAAGATCCATAAGATCACAAAGAGTGGGTGCTCTCCCATCCCCCTTAAAAAAATCATTAATGAAAATCTTTACAAGGTCTCTCTCAGCAACTAATGCTGCGCTATCTCTACTTGCTCTGCTCACTCTTCTCTACCTCTCGTCTTTACTTATAATCTATAATCGGTAATTGGGATTGCTTATAATCCACCCACCATAGCAAACCTGACTCTCACAATCAAGCCGCTCACAATCCCAAAATTCGTCACCTTGTTGATATTTAACCAGTTATGGTATGCTTTCAATCAGGTAAAAGCCAAACAGGAGAATCCCATGGTATTAACAGAATCAATGATGCTAGAACTCAACACAACCGCACCCGATTTCACACTGCCAGACACCGTATCTGGTAAAAACCTATCATTACAAGACGTAAAGTCAAATATTGCAACAGTGATTATGTTTATCTGCAACCACTGCCCCTATGTCAAACATATTGAAAATAAACTGGCTGAAATAGCACAAGCTTATCAAGCTAAAGGGATACAATTTGTTGCCATCTCCGCTAATGATGTTAATGAGTACCCCAGTGATGCCCCAGATGAAATGAAAGCTAATGCCAAGCGACTCGGCTATTGCTTCCCGTACTTATATGATGAGTCACAAGAAGTTGCTAAAGCATACAAAGCAGCCTGCACACCTGACTTCTTTATATTTGATAAAAACCTTGCCTGCGTCTATCGCGGCCGTTTTGATGAATCCAGCCCGGGTAAAAAAGACGTGGCCGTAACTGGCAAAGATTTAGCTACAGCGCTCGATACACTATTAGCAGGGCAGCCGATTAGTTCAGATCAAAAGCCTAGCATAGGCTGCAATATCAAATGGAAATCCACCTCTAAAGCTTGATAAGATTTTATCACCGAGGTGCCCGCACTGACAAAGGATGGATCAGAATGCAAAAAAAATATCAAAAAAAATATAGGCCGCTCGCTTACCTTAGCTTAGCTGTATTGACCTTATTACTTTCAGGGTTACTCTCAGGTTGCAAGAAAAAACATTAATAGAATGACTATTGGAAAAACAGTTGAGTTTCATTGCGCTAAATGCATCAAAAAGCGATAATTAATTTAATTTCTCAACATGCTGAATTTACCTCTGAAGTTATTTTAAATCACAAAACCACCAAAAAATGATTTTTTGAGTGACTGCTTCTATCAGTGAAAAAGTAGGTAAACAACTGAATCTAATCTAGCGTCTGTCGATAACGCTTAACACCAATCGTCATTACGACCACAATAAAAATCAATAGCGGCCAAATATCTGGCCACATCTGTATAAACGTTGCTCCTTTCAACATAATGCCACGCACAATCCGCACGAAATAGGTTAAAGGTAAACATGACCCCAGCCAACGCGCCCACTCGGGCATACCATCAAACGGAAACACAAACCCTGACAACAAGATCGATGGTAAAAAGAAAAAAAATGCCATTTGCATCGCCTGCAATTGATTTTTTGCTATGCTCGAAAACGTTAAACCCACTGCAAGATTTGCTGCAATAAAGGGCAAGGCGATTAATAACAACATAATCACGCTGCCATAAATTGACACCGAAAAGATAAAATACGACGCCAATAAAATAATACATAACTGTAAATAGCCTAACAGCACATACGGCGTTATTTTACCGATCATCACCTCTATAGGTCGAACTGGCGTGGCAAGCAAACTCTCCATCGTGCCACGCTCACGCTCACGTGTGATGCCTAAACTAGTGATCACCACCATGGTCATCGTCAAAACAACGCCCAACAACCCTGGGACAATACTGTATTGCGTGATTTGCTCTGGGTTATATTTTATATGAGTCACCAAATCAAACACTGGCTCTTTGGGTTTCAAATAATGTAACGAGCCTTTAGTTAAATATTGGAAAGCTGTATCTTGCAATACAGGCAGAGCAGCCAGTGCACTCGTCACCGCACCGGGCGTTGTCGCATCTGCCTCCACTAATAACTGCGGTTTTTTCCCCGCAATCAAATCCCGCGTAAAACCCGGCGGTATGCTCACAACAAATAACACTTTATTGGTTATGATCATATTGTTTGCTTCTTCAATCGTTTTCGGATGCTGCGTTA
>JAJFJO010000332.1 GCA_021774015.1 Gammaproteobacteria bacterium | reverse complement strand
TGGATGTTTATTTCTATTTGAGGTGATCTTGTGTCACAACAGCAAGGTAGTTTATACATCGTTGCCACCCCTATTGGCAACCTTGGGGATATCACCCATCGTGCCATTGAGGTGCTGAGCGCGGTGGATGTGATCGCCGCTGAGGATACCCGCCACAGCCAGCGCCTGTTGGGGCATTATGGCATACAAACGCCGTTACTTTCACTACATGAACACAATGAGCAGTCTCGTGCGGCTGCGCTGCTGGTCAGGCTGCAGCAAGGGCAGAATGTTGCTTTGATTTCAGATGCTGGGACCCCTTTGGTCAGTGATCCGGGGTATCGGTTGGTGAGTTTGTTAGCAAAAGAAGGGATTAATGTGCTGCCGATTCCGGGGCCATGTGCTGCCATCGCTGCGCTGGTGGCGTCGGGTTTGGCGACAGATCGGTTTGTCTTCGAGGGTTTTTTGGCGGCGAAAGGTGCGCCACGCAAACAGCGCTTGCTTGAGTTGGCCGATGAGAAACGTACGGTGATACTGTATGAATCTGTGCACCGTATTGTGAAATTACTGCAGTTATTAAATGACTCGTGGGGGAGCCAGCGCTCGGTCGCTGTTGCGCGTGAGTTGACTAAGCGATTTGAGACCGTACAACGAGGTACTGCAGAGCAGGTGCTAGAGCACTTTAATGCACACCCGGAACAATGCAAAGGTGAATTTGTGGTGATCTTAGAAGGTGTGCAAGGCGAAGATGTTGATGCACAAGCTAAAGAGCGTCGCCGTTTGCTGGATATACTATTAAAACAAGTGCCATTGAAGCAAGCGGTCATGATTGCGATGGAGATTACTGGATGTAAACGTAAGCCGCTCTATGAGTTGGCGTTAACTATCAAGGGAGATGACAGTGAAAAAACGACTGTATAAAGCAATTTTTATTATAATGAGCATGTTTGTAGCTACCAATATTTATGCTGAAAGTCTGACGGTAAAAATGTATCAGGTAGCAAAAAAAGGTCGAGGAGCTTATATCGGCACGATAACAGCAACCGATACGCCTTATGGTGTGCTGTTAACACCGCATTTGATGGATCTAAAACCTGGCCTGCACGGTTTTCATTTGCATCAATTTGCACGTTGTGGCGATCTTGGTAAAGCTGCTGGTGGGCACTTTGATCCGAAAAAAACGGGTCGTCATTTGGGGCCTTACGATCAACAAGGACATTTAGGTGATTTACCTGCACTCTACGTGAATAAGGTGGGTGACGCGGTTTTGCCAATATTAGCACCACGATTAAAAGTTAAGACGTTAATCGATCATGCGTTGATGATTCATGCTGGGGGTGATAATTATTCGGACCAACCAAAACCATTAGGTGGCGGTGGTGTGCGAGTTGCGTGCGGTGTGGTGCAATAAAAAAAAGGATCTGATATGTCAGCATTTAAACGATTGGCGCGTTGGTTGCCTTTGCTGATTATAGTGATCGCTTTAGTGGCTGTATTGTATTTTCGTTTATACGAATACATAACGTTTGATATGCTGGCCAAGCACCATAATCAACTGCAAGCATGGACGCAGCAGCATTATGCGTTGGTGGTTGTGCTCTACATGTTGGTTTATATTTTCTTTGTGACGATTTCCATACCAGGCGCAACATTGTTAACGTTAGCGGGTGGATATTTGTTCGGTGCTGTGTTTGGTTCGATTTATGTGGTTGTTAGTGCAACGATCGGAGCCTGCCTTATTTTCTTGGCAATAAAAACGTCGGTTGGACAATGGTTAGCTGAAAAGGCAGAGGGTTGGGTGGCCAAGTTGGAAAAAGGTTTTCAGAAAAACGCGTTTAATTATTTATTGTTTTTGCGTTTAGTGCCGGTGTTTCCATTTTGGGTGATTAATATCGTGCCGGCTGTTTTAGATGTTAAGTTGCGTCACTATTTTTTGGCGACGTTAATCGGCATTATTCCAGGAACGGTGGTGTATGCGTTATTGGGTGATGGTTTAGGCAGTATTTTTGCTGCTGATGAGCAACCTGATTTAAGTATTATTTTTCAGACAAAAATTTTAATCCCTATCATTTTATTGGGGTTGTTGGCATTAGTTCCAGTTGTGTATAAGTCATTAGCGTCGAGAAAAAAGCATGCTTGAAACGTATTTGCGCCCTACTTATCAGCGTTTTTTGGTTGATCCACTTGCTCAATTGATTCATTTAAAATGGCAAACGGTATCTCCGATGTCTTTAACCGTGTGTGCCATGTTGTCTGGCATTGTATCTATGTTGTTGCTGATGATGAGTCAACCGGCAATGGCTGTGTTGTTTTTATTGTTGTCGGGATATTTTGATACATTGGATGGCACAGTTGCGCGAATGCGGGGTGTTAGTTCTGATAAAGGCGCGGTGTTGGATATTGTATCGGATCGTGTTGTTGAATTTGCTATTATTTTTGGGCTGTTTATGGTCGCGCCTGATCAGCGTGGTATCGCGGCAATGTTGATGCTCGGTAGTTCGTTAATTTGTATTACGTCTTTTTTGGTGGTGGGAATTTTCTCGAACAATAATAGTCAGAAGGGTTTTCATTATAGCGTCGGTTTGATGGAGCGAGCTGAAGCTTTTTTATTTTTTATTGTGATGATGCTAGTGCCCGCGTGGTTTGTTTCTTTGGCGGCAGTGTATGTGGTGCTGGTGTTATACACGGCGATTAAGCGTGTTAAGCAGTTTCTAGACTAAAACTACGGTATTGTTGCGATACCGCTAATTGATTTATTATACAGCAATCTTCTTAGCTGGAATTACTATTTGTTGTGTTGGTGGTCGTGATGTGACGGTAACCCGTTGTGTTTTAGCTCTTGATCAATAGATGCATTTAAAGTAATCTGTACTTGTGGATAGTACAGATTTTTATATATCTGTATTGTATGGGAGTATAGATTTTGTGGCCACACTCTCATTTATGCCATTACTATATTGATTAATATGAATATTTTCATATTTTTGCTGGAATTACTGTGGTGAAATTTACATGAAAGAGCTGATACAAACTCTCCAAAGTGAGATAGAAGATAGGTTGCTAGAACTTGACGGGTGTATCCAGCGAGAGATAAGCTTTAATGAGGTGGAGAAGAAGATCTCAGTTGCGATAGGTATGCGTCGTACTGGTAAAACTCATCTAATGTTGATGAAAATTAAAAAGTATTTGTCTCAAGGTGTAGCGAAATCAAAAATATTATATATTGATTTTGAAGATGACCGGCTATTGCCGCTAACGCAAGAGAAATTGGCTGCACTCATCGATGGTTTTTATAGCTGCTATCCAGAAAACCATAACCATACCTGCTATTTGTTTATGGATGAGATTCAGAATGTAGAAGATTGGGCGTTAGTTATACGGAGGATGTTCACCAGTAAAAAAGTGAAAATCTATTTAACAGGTTCATCAGCAAAATTACTGAGTAAAGAAATTGCTACATCACTAAGGGGGCGTTCTATTAGCACTGAAATCTGGCCTTTAAGTTTTAGTGAATATTTACATGCCACTTCTCGCAAGCTACCATCCCTTACAAAAAGTAAAAAATCAAAGGATTTTTTGTTCTCATATCTTAATGAATATATTCATGTAGGCGGTTTTCCTGAAACAGTTAATCATTCAGATGCAAGTCGAACAATAATATTACGTGAGTACATACAAACTGTGTTATTTAGGGATATTGTTGAGCGACATAAAATAACTAATATAGTAGCGGTTAAATATATGATTAAGTATTTGCTGAGTAATGCGGCGACTAATTTGTCTACTAATAAATTGTACAATGACTTGAAAAGTCAAGGCTTCGCTCTTGGTAGGTCAACAGTTTATGAGTATATAGCCTATATTGAAGATGCTTACCTTGTTTTTTCAGTCCCTTTGTTTTCTGAATCTATTCGAAAAACCCAGAGTAATCCCCAAAAAATATATGCTATTGATACGGCGCTAGTTAATGCTAGTCGATTAAAAACCATTGACAATAAAGGACGCTACTTAGAAAATTTAGTTTATCTAGAATGTCGGCGTCGCGGTGACGAAATTTATTACTATTTAACGGATGATCGTTATGAGGTTGATTTTTTCACTAAAAGTCTTGATGGCACTTTGCATCTTTATCAGGTGACATGGGATACTGCATCGCCTGACACTTATGAAAGAGAAAAACGTGCGCTTGTTCAGGCAGAAAAAGAGCTAGGTATAAAAGGAGTGCTCATTACTGCTGACACTTTTCCGGAGTGGGTTTTTAATCAGTAGCATAGCGTTCCTTCTTCTGATCAATGCGCGTTTACTGGCGCGTGCCTGTGCAGTTAAAACTACGGTATTGTTACGGCTCCTCTAAGAAGTTACATTGTAATAATGATTTTTTAGTGGGAGCTGTGATATGGCGGCGACATCATCAAATAAATATCGTTTGTTATCGATAAATCTGCCGGATGTTAAAGCAGATGTGGTGTTGTTACGTGTGTGCGGGCAAGAAACATTATCGGAGCCTTTTAATTATAAACTTGATATCCTGTGTTCAGAGCAGCTTGATTTAGAAGCTTTGATTGCAAACCCCCTTTCTTTTTGTGTTCAGCAGTCAACGCAAAGTCATATAAGACGGTTTCATGGTGCGGTTGCTTCTATGAAAGAAGTGGGTTGCAGTGGTCATCAGAAATTTTTATATCAGTTGGATGTTCGTCCTTGGTTCTGGTTTTTAAAACACAATTCCGATTGCCGTGTTTTTCAAAACTTAAGTGTGCCGGATATTGTTAAGCAACTATTATTGGAAAATGGCATTCGTGATTTTAGTTGGCGGTTAAAACAAGACTATCTAAAGCGAGAGTACTGTGTGCAATATAATGAATCGATATTTAATTTTATATCACGCTTGTTGGAGCACGAAGGCATATTTTATTATTTCAAATATAAGCGTGACGCTCATGAATTAATATTTGGTGATCATGCAGGTGCTTATATTACAATGAAGGAAGCGGTGTTATTGAGCAATCAAAGTATGTCTCAGGCACATGTCTGGAATTGGTGTTGCAGACATCGTTTGATTCCCATTGATGCGCGAGTTGCTGATCATGATTTTAAACGAGCAAGCCTGTCGATAAAAGCTGACTTTAATGTGTCGCAGGATGGAGTCGATAGCGCTGTAATAAATAATGCAGCTATACAGCAAACAACGTTTTCTTCTGGTGCAGACACGCCTGCACAAGCGCAGCAGCAGGCAAAATTAAACAGTGAGCGTCGTCAAGTTCAGCGTGAGCAAATATCAGCTGCTGGTAATGTTATGGCGTTATCACCAGGAAAAATGTTCAATGTAAAAGATCATAGCCAGAAAAATAGCCAAGCTTACGTGGCTACTTCAATACGGCATTATGCAATCGATTCTAGTTTTACAACCTATGCGCAGTATTTCGCAGGTGATGATGCGGAAGCACCAGTGCAGGATTATTATAATGAGTTTTCAGCTATGGCAGAATCAACTCCATTTCGACCGAGTTGTAACACGCCTATTCCAAAAGTGCAGGGTCCACAAACGGCTTTTGTAGTGGGACCAAAAGATGAAAAAATTTATACAGATAAATACGGTCGCATTAAAGTACAGTTTCATTGGGATCGATTAGGGGCTAGGGATCAAAATAGTTCTTGCTGGATTCGTGTGGCGCAACGTTGGGCAGGGCATCGGTGGGGGTTTCAGTTTATTCCGCGTGTGGGGCAAGAAGTCGTCGTGCATTTCTTACAAGGAAATCCAGATAGGCCACTTATTACAGGC
>JAJFJO010000331.1 GCA_021774015.1 Gammaproteobacteria bacterium | reverse complement strand
GCAGCTGCAGCGCCAGAACCCGGAGACCTAGAACCTGAACCGTCTGTGCCGCTTCTTTGAAGAGCACCCGCAACGGCAGCAGCAGAATCTGCAAATAGAGAACCTAAATCAGATTCAGTGCCTGATGAAGAGCTTTGCACTGACCCAGCAGCAGCTCCTGATTTATCGCGCAATAAGCCTGCAATATGACCTTTAGTAGTACCTGCGCCAAATCTATCACCTGTACTAAATTTCCCAAGTGAATCAGCCATTAATCGCATCAATTGCTTTTTCTGTGATTTACCACTCAGTGCCGTTTTTTTCGAAGCACTAAAAAAACCCGCACCAGGTTCTTTTGCACTACTGAGCCATGCTACAAACTCGCTGACAACTTTCGCTTCAACTACATTCTGAACACCATCTTGAGACAGAGGTGACCCAGAATCAAGAATTTTTTGGAATACCTTGCTGGAAAACAAGTGTTCCGCACAGCTTTTAAGAACTTGAGCTAACTCTCCTACCTCCAATTGTTCAAGCCCCGCAATTTCAGCACTAAGCTGTTTCTTTAAAGCTGTTAAAATTGCGAATACAGATGAGACAGCTGAAACAAATGGCTGATAGTTTTGTGTATAAGTAAAATCCGAATTATACGCTGGCTTTATTAAAGCTAACTGCAAGCCCTCTAAACCTATATTTTTGAAAAAAACGGGCAAGAACTGAGTTTCTACATGACTTACAATCGCACCCAGGTGGGTTTGACCCGTCTGAACCTTTGAATCATCAAACTTGCGAAGAGCTGCCCGGCGATCCCTCGTCTCATCAGGGGTAATATCTTTAGCATACTTGGTTACAGCGTTACCCTCAGAATCAACAACAAGAAATGAATCTTTTGTAGGTTGCTTCATGCGGGGAAGTGGATTCATATCACCATCTTGAACCCCAATCCCAAACACCAAAAGAGAATCTAAGATATTCTCAAGCGCTTTTTTAGCCATAACTGAACGAGTCTGTCGTCTCATTTCTTCACCCTCCGCGACAGTTGTCGCAATTTATTTTTATACATCCGTGCGTCTATTTCCTTTTCCTCTACTATTGTTCACTCAATTACCACTTCATCCGTGCCGGAACCCATGAACATTTGGAGGCTGACCCAGAAGAGGTCCAGTACCCAACCTATGCCCACCTTCAGCGCCAGCACCACCATGCCCCATCAATCCAGCTGCCGCTGCCGCGGCAGCTCCTCCTCCAGATATCGCCGCATAAGTAGGTTTAGGTTGCTGCTCACTGCGATCATCATCAACCGGTGTTGCTGCCCCTTCGAGATTAGCTTGTGCTGCTTCTTGCTCCTTAATGTCAGCTTGTTGTTGGAGAATGCCCTTCATAGCACCTGAAGTTTCAAAAATTAAAGCAGAAATATCAAAATCTGAAGCATCCACCACCTCAGCTTTATCACCGGCTGCTGCAACAGGGGTATCAACAGCAGCAATGCCCCTGTTTAACATCTCAACAAACTTATTTAAAACTTGAGGTTCAGACCCCCGAACTAAATTAGGTTCGCTAGGCATGCCGAGTGGACATGCAATGTAAAGCTGATCTAAAAATTTAGAAAGCCCTTCTTGCGCTTGCTGTAGAGCGTCCAGATCATCTCCATGAATTGTAAATTTTTCACTGCGCACCAAGCCCATTGCCCACAAGCTCAACTGTGGTGCAAGCTGCTTCTCAATTATTGCTGCTAAAAGTTCTGCTTCCGTTTGTGAGCTGTCTGCGGCGCCTTCGGCTGCTTCTGCTGCACTTTCAGCTGCCTCTAATGCAGCCATTTCTTCTTGAAGCTGAGTGCTTTTCATCGCTAACGCAGCTTCAAATTCTCTTCTTTGTTCTTCAATTTGTGCTTCCAACGCTTTTCGCAAATCACCATCTGGCATAGAGTGTGCCGCACGGCCTGCTGCAGCTGCGGCACCTGCACTAGCAGCACCAGCAGCACTAGCAGCAGCCGCGGCATTCGCGGCACTATCAGCCGCTGCTGCTGCATGCAAAGTACCAAACAAACCTGTTGTGGTAGCAGTCGGTAAGGCAGCACTTGGGTTGCCTTGAAAAACACCTATCAGCACAGCAATATCACTGATTGTATGTTGTGCCTCTAGTACATCTCTAACAGCAGAACCATCGGTAACAATACGTAAAACCTCTTGGGCTAGGCCGACTGAGCGCTGTGCCAAGGCAGAAAACTCAGCCAATGACGCATGCCTACAAACCCTACGTCCCCAAACCTTTAAACCCGTAGCTTTATATGCAGCCCAGTTTGGTAGTATAAAAGTTTTAAACAAGTGATTCTGTAACGCCATATGATGAAGCACAGCATCTTTATTAGTCGACACCCCTAATGGACTGTAGCTTATTAGCTGAGGTCCTGCGAGCAACTTAGCAAAGTTCCCCACATTATCGACAAGCTTTTTAAAGTCTGTCGTCATAATTTCAAAGTATACAAGCTTCATGAGCGACCCAAGACACAATCCAAAAAGCTCAAATGTTTGGTCCTCAAACTGACCAACCACTTTCTTTCCAAGATAAGGAAAACCACCTCTCACTTTATCTGCCGATGGGGTTTGCAGCAATGTACTAATTTCTCGCTGTAATTCTCTACAAGCATGATCCATTTGAACCGCTGATATTTCGCTAAAAGGCGCTGAATCAGCATCTTTTTCAGCAACACCTCTACCTTTCCCCCTTAATTCTCTCAATCTTGCACGTAACTCTTGCAACTTCGTGGCTAACTCTTTTGTTCTTAAAAAATAATCGTAGAAAAAGCGATATTTCTCGCGGCTATCCAACAAAGGCGCATCTTTAGCCAACAACACTCCTTGTTGTAATTCCTTAGAACTCCCTACGCGCTTTGGTAAAAACCTAGCCTTTAAAGCATCAAAATCTGTATCAAGAGGTATTTTCTTAAAAGCGTCGCTGAAAAAGTTTGTTGAGATTGGCTCATTTGTCATTAATTCTAATAATTTTGTCGCATAAACATCAACAGCCTCACCTGGAACATAACCAGTCTGGTCACTAAAAACTGCTGACGGAAAACTTGCAAATGCATCCTTCAAACGAGTTCTTTCACGTGCTTCATCGTAGTGCCCTTCCGCACTTTTTACCACATCAATGGCCGCAATTAATAGCGCTTCAAAAGAAAGCCTACCCCCATCATTATTGTCTGTATCTACCAAGGCAGGAATTTGCTGAAGCTCGCTAGCCAATGCACTCCATTTTTGCAACATGCTCATAGCAACATCAAGGTTTGCAGTTTTACAAATCTCAAACAGCTGGGCAGCCATTACCATCGTCATGTATTTACGCCCTTGCGCTGTACCACCAATTGTTGCATTGCAATCTAAATCAGTCGTTGATGTTAATGTACTAAGGTATTCTTGAGCTGTTCCAAAGAATGTCCTTGCCGCTATAGCAAGAAATGGATGCGGAATTGCAGTGGTCCCAAATTTATCCTGAGGCTTCAATTCCAGTCCTAAACCTCCGTGGGTAAACCAAGTATCCGAGAACGCATGATTCACACCTGCGGCATTATCTCTGAAAAAACTATCTTTAGGAATTAACTCAATATTAGCAAATCGTCTGTGACCTTTAGCTGCCGGACCTTTATCAACAGTGCCAGCTGCAATGGCTGTATCACCACCACCAGCAGTACCACCTGCACCAGCAGTACCACCTGCACCAGCACCAGCACCAGCACCTGCATCAGCACCGATAATCGATAACGAGGTATGAGAAGAACCAAAAGCCTGTTTATAGTGAAACAAAAAACAACTTATCGCATGTTTAGGATCGCCTTCTAGATCATCTTTTGGCATTAATACGCGCATGGACATCACCTCACTCAAAAAACTCATTCCAACCTTTGTTGGAATGCATAGGACCCGTAGTCCTAAATATTTAAAAGTGATCTTTTAACATCCATGCCCATTGAAACTACTTTCAATGCAAGATCAACTTACTTTTCCTTTATGACTTAAGTGAAATTTTATAATAAAACCTTAAGAGAAACATTAAATTCTCTTAATATATGGGAAATTTTTTGCTTTTTTTGTGTTCGGGAGCAAAGGGGCTGAGTGAGAGGTGGATTGTGATGATATATTCTTCCTATTAATTCAGGGGGTTATGGTAAGTTTCTCTTTTAGTGGCTTGGTT
>JAJFJO010000034.1 GCA_021774015.1 Gammaproteobacteria bacterium | reverse complement strand
CAACTTGTCATCTTTATCCATAGCATTGGGGTATTTGTAATACAAGAATGCCTCAAGAAATTTTCTGGCATTGTTACCAAAATTGTAATAACAATCATAATTGTCATCAGATGCAATTTGTGCATGAGCACATTTATAAATTTGATGGAACAAAAAGTTAAATTCTGTAACGTAATCCTTTAGATATCGTGGCATTAAAGAAATATCACTAACCTGGCCAGTTCGATTAACAATAAAATACTGTGATTTGTTCTTGTTTAAAGCGCCGGGAAGCCGCTTTAAATATTTAAGAAAATCCAGGTTATGAGTTGATATAAATAGCTGTTTAAACTGATCTCGTGTTTTATTTTCACCATTAGTCTCATATTGCTTCGGCCTGACAATTTTGGCATTTATAAGGCTGTATACAAAAAATATATGGTTTTCATCCAGACTAGAAATAGGATCGTCAATCCAGATGATGGGTTCGTTACCTTTGGTCTCAATATCATCAAGCTTTGCCATAAAGTAGCAAAAAGCAATGAGACTACACTCTCCTTCACTTAGATGAAATGCCCTTATGCCGTCGTGAGCTGTGTCTTTGCGAATTATTTCAAATCGATATCCCGATGAAGCATCCTCTGGATTTTCTTCAATGGCTTTAAGTGAAAGGGACTGATGCCCGAAGAAGTTATTCAAATAGTCGTTTACCTGTTCAGCACCTTTACTTTCATCTTTTAATTCAGCCTTCAGCTGACTAATTTTTTTACGCTTGACATTGATATTTTCCTTTGCAGTATTCTTATCCTTCTTTGCTGCCTCCATTTTATCCTTCAACAAAGCAACGGCGTTGCCTTCATTTTCGTATTTTATGTCGTTAATAAATCTATGAACTTCATTAAGTCGAAGAGCATTGCGTGCACTTACTTGGTCAGTAGTCAACGAGTTGGTAAGTTGGTTTGATTCGTTTCTAAGGTTCTCAAACGAATTTCTAATTTCATTCAAAGCATTTTCAACGGATTCAGGGCCATCAAATGTAAGGGGGGTAAAGATATCATCTTTCCGTTTTTCAAGCTGTTTCTTTATAGAATCCAGACTTGCACAATAGGAAACAGATTTGGTTGAAAACTGTTCTGTAAGAGATTCCAGATCTTTGGTGAAATTAGAATAGAAATCCGAATGCTTGATTTTTAGCAGATTTGGAACTCGTGTCTGCTCACGTTCAATCGATCCAAGTAGGTTATCTAATTCTTGCCGAAGCTTTTCAGACTCCTGATTAAAATGCTTACCCAACTTTTCCCACAAATTGTCCGGTAGTTCATTACCGCAAAAAGCACAGCTAGCTCTTTTTCCTTCATGGCAGTCGCGGCCCTTTCTCACCCATTCTGCTAACACAGTATCATTTAGCAACTCCTGGATAGGATCAGACGCTTGGACTTTTCTTTCAATTAAATTTTTAGCATGTGTAACTATCGTTGAGTATTGTAGATTAAAAACCGTGGACTCTAATATCTCTTTTTTTCGTTCATCTTTCAGAAGGCTATGAAATTTACTCTTTTGTTCATCAGTAAGCGAAATATAAGAATTATTAGTAACAACGGCGATGTCTTTTTTAATTTTTTCTATATTGTAGTTAGCATCACCAAATATTTTATTGTGCTTAATTCCTGTTCCAGACTTATTTGCTTTGTCACGTAGCTTTCCCGCCAATTCTGACGATTTAGAGTCATGGGTATTTTTGGCTTCTTTGAATTTATTCTCAGCATCAAGGAGCACCCCAAGCAGCCCTGACTTATCTTCCTCGTTCCCGAGTTCTGCCTCATATTTTTCGATCTCTTCTTCAAGCCTAGCATTATCTTCGCCCAAGATGGCAAATGAGTTTATGTCGTGCTCATCGTCAACAACAAAACGGAGATTATCTTTGACAAAATCTTTATTGAAAACTCGAATCACCTGACCGTGATTGTTCAGAGAACTCTGCGTCACAATAGAAGTATCTTTAAAAGACAACTGAAATTCAAGTGAAGCATATTTATCTGAAATTGAACCTGTTTCAAGCGCTCTTAAAATGCGTGACAAAGTAGTTTTACCGGAATAGTTACGCCCATAAAAAATATTGATCTGTTTAAACTCGGGAATATTATTACCATGATCTCTTACAGATGAATCCCAATTGAAGTCCTGAAAGACCGCCATATTCTTAATTGAATCAATTTTCTTTATTTCATCGCCCATGTGAACTTCCGTAACTAGACAAAAAAAATCCGATTCTAAAGTTTTCCATAATTACATTCCTAACCTTGTTTTTCAGCTTCCATTTTTGGCGCTAGTTCTGATTCACCTTCTTGATATACCCTATATTCTGTATACAGATCCGCGGTGCTTTCTCCTTGCGTAACAGGAAATATCTGCATCTCATTCAATACAGCGACAAGCTCTTCAATACATCTTTCTGGATCAGTAATATAGCTGGATCCCCAGCACCGCCAAAATCTCCACCCCACTCTCTCCAGTGTTCTTTGCCGCTGCCAATCATCTAGCCATTTTTCTGGTGGATGATACTTATCACCATCCAATTCAATTGCCAACCTTCTATCATTTTCACCCTCAACAACTAGATCTATTGAAAAGGCGCCCGCCTTAACTTGAGGAATTACTTTATAGCCTAAATCCATCAATCGAGTATAGACACTTCGCTCAAACCCTGATTCGCAAAGATCAATTTCAGATGCTGCACTATTCTTATATGGCATCGGGTTAGAAAAATGCCTCAAGACCTTAAGCTTTAAATCCGTCTCATTTTTAAGATCTGACTCTTTCACACTTCTAACAAGATACATCCTATCCCTAGCTCGTGACAACGCAACGTTGACACGTTGCTCATTTTCTCTTTTATTCATAACAGCACCTTGCCCAGGTCCAACAACCATGGATAAAAGAATAATGTCTCGCTCCTTACCCTGGAAGGTTGCTGCATCACCGCAGGTAATTTGATAATCTTCAAACACATCTTCTCCAAGTTCAGCAAGTAATCGATCTTGTATATACTTAGCTTGCTGCTGCCCAATAAGGGAAATCACGCCTATGCTACGACCTGCATATTTTTTATCGCCGACTAAATATTTAATCTCTGATATAATTGCATCTGCCTCAAACTCGTTAATTTTCTTCCTTTCATCTCGACAGGCATCCTCAACGTATATGTCAATAAGTGGAGGCGTTAGCTTTTCTGAAACTTTCGGTATTCTCAAAGGCACAAGAGATTCGTTATAAAACTGCATGCTAAATCTGATGATCGGCTCAACACATCTAAAATGTTCCACCAACATAATTCTTTGACCAGGGAAAACAGCATTTGCCATATCATATATAGACACCCCTGGAACAAAAAGCTCTGCAAATGGCTGAGCTCTAAGAAAATTATGTTTTAATTGTAAAATCTTTTCCTCTGCAAAAAATGCAGCTGTTGGGCTTACTTGTTTATCATCACCAACAATAAGAATCTTCCTAGCTCGGAGAATCGCAGGCAGTGCTGTAATATCTGATTGCGAAGCTTCATCTATTATCACCAAGTCAAATGCACCAAATTCTGATGGCAGACTTTCACTTATTCTCCAGGTTGGCATAATCCAGCAAGGAACACCTCCAAAGCAGTCCTGCATAGCACGGTAAGCGTCTTTGCGATGACGCGGTGCTCTTTTGCCAGTACCTTTACCTATCTTGGCAATTGATGATACAAACCGCATTAATGCACCCTGAACACGCTCGGTCATATTTGAATGCAGTCCAATAGTCGTTTTAACCTTTATTAACTCCAAAAATGTTTTTTTAAGGTCACTATCAAGCAATAAACGGTCATTAGATAACTTACGTATAACTTCTCTTCCATCAATTTGTTGGATATATTGGTATCGCCTTTTCCATTGCCAGGCTTCATACCAATCGTCAGGAGTTAAATTGTCGTCATTCGAAAAAGGTACAGACCTTAGTTTATTTGCCCATAATGGTGCTCCTGAGTCTTCAACTAACTTAGCCACATCATCAATAATTCCAAAAGTTAGCTCCATCTCATGCAATCTATTTAGTTTATGAATAAGATCCTGCCACATTTGTATAATTTGCTTTGATGAATAAGCTGGTGATCCCAGGTGTTCGCTGAAAAAATCCTTTATCGATCGAGAAATATCGCTCGATGAGGAATTTAACTTAGAAATAATATCCTCCAAACTCGAACGCTGTGAACCCATTCTAATTCGCGAAGTGTTTAATTCGATAGCATGAATTAGTTTTTTAACTTCATCTTGACTAGTAAGTAAGTCTGAAACAGTGATGCCATGAGGAAACAACTTAATAGTCTCTTCTTTTATTTCATTCCAGCTTGAAAGTACCTCATCTAACTGTCGCAACTGTTTACACACTGAGTGAACATCTTTATATTTAGACCCAAACTGGTATGTTAAAGTGGGCAATCCTAATTCATCACCAACATGATTCCATCGAGTAACAAACTTTTTTGCGTCGTTTTGGAAGCAAAAGTACTCATAAACTAGCAGCCAATCCTCTTTTGTAACAGGGGTCTCACCA
>JAJFJO010000330.1 GCA_021774015.1 Gammaproteobacteria bacterium | reverse complement strand
CACTGATGGCGCAAGAACAACATCCAATACACACAAAATAAATACAAAAATTCACGAACTTCAACCTTAAACTCGTTTACAGCTGATTTGATAACCCATATTAAGCAAAATTTTTCTGATGCGGTGACTCCTGTATCGATATTAATGAGCATTGCCTACTAAGCCGACTTATCGGCAAGAATAGTACTTAGTAGGGCATCGGACGCCACGTGCTATATAAACAGCGGTGCAATGCATGGTGCGCTGAATGGAAACGATAGTACACACCGAAGGTGTAAGCCCCCTCACCTTGCACGGCGCTGTGCTTTTATAACAACCTTTATATTCCGGGAAAACATACCCATGACGAGTCCTAACCCCGGAACCCTTGTAATAACACACATAGGTTGTTCAATACGAATTTGAGTCTAAATAAGCTAACACCATCCTAACACAGGGGGGAGCTGAGTTAGAGGCAGCCATAGCTGGGCTAAACCATACTAGAGCAAACGCCATAGCGAATATATTCAAGAGCTTGTTAATAATAAACAGCCTTAACTTACGATAAGTGAAAATATAGCATATTTGACCGATTAGGGTTCTTCTGTCTTTTCAATTAGTTGGGTGTCAGTATTAAACCTAGAAAACGCAGTTGAAACGCGTTTTCTAGCCTAAAGAAGCACTGGATCCTGGATAACTCGCTCGCACTCGTTTCCAAGATGACAAGGCAGTCAGGATGACAAGGCAGTATAAAAGAATCTAAAGTGATATTTCTTATCGATGCTGAGCAGCTGCCTACTCCGAGCAGTGTTTATCTGCTTCTACTAAGTCATTAAGCTCATCATTTTCATCAAGGCTGCCTTGGCGTTTTTGTTTAGCACCCTCACTGCGCAGCGACGCAATATAATCCAAATAAGCTTGATCAACATCACCCGTAATATAATCACCTGTAAAAATAGAGTCTTCAAAACGTTCAATCCTATCTTCTTCAGATTTCGCAGCTGAATTAATTGCATCGCAAACATATTGTAATTTTTGAAACACCAACCAATCTGCACCAATGTGCTTACATACGTCCTCAGCAGACCGGTTATGTGCAACAAGCTCCTTCGCATTAGGCATATCGATTCCATATACATTAGGAAAACGAACTTCCGGAGCAGCTGATGCAAAATACACTTTTTTAGCACCCGCTTCACGCGCCATACGAATAATTTCACGTGATGTTGTGCCTCGCACAATAGAATCATCGACAAGCAGTACATTTTTATTCTTGAACTCAGCTTTAATCGCATTTAACTTCATGCGCACAGAACTACGACGCATTTGTTGCTCTGGCATAATAAAGGTTCGACCAATATAACGATTTTTTACAAAGCCTTCAGAATATTTAACATCCAACCCTTGCGCAACAGTAATAGCCGCAGTCCGACTCGTATCAGGAATGGGGATCACAACATCGACATCATGATCAGGGCGTTCACGTAGTATTTTTTTTGCTAGTTTTTCACCCATCGCCAATCGTGCTTGATAAATTGGAATGTTATCAACCACAGAATCCGGCCGCGCCAAATAAATATATTCGAAGAGACACGGACGATGCTCTGGCTTATCCACACACATAAAGTGCTGGATGCTGCGCGTGCTCTCGTCAATAAAAATAGCTTCTCCCGGCTTAACGTCGGCTTCTAAATGATAGCCAAGCGCATCTAACGCAATCGTTTCCGATGCCACCATATAATGCTTGCCTTGCTCCGTCTCGCGCCAACCGTAGACTAGCGGGCGAATGCCATTAGGATCTCTAAACGCTAATAAACCATAACCACTGATCATAACAATACCCGCAAAGGCCCCTCTAACACGCTTGTAAACTTGCTTTAGTGCCGTTTCTAATGCCGCTGTTGTTAAAGTGTGTTCTGCATACTTTTGTAATTCATAGGCTAATACATTTAATAATACTTCAGAGTCTGAACTCGTGTTCAGGTGTCGCAGGTCATTTACTCGCAAGTCTGTCGCTAACTCACGCGTATTTGTTAAGTTACCATTATGAACAATACTCAAGCCATAAGGTGAGTTCACATAGAAAGGCTGTGACTCCGAAGACGATTCTGAACCAGCTGTCGGGTAACGCACATGACCAATACCCATATTGCCACGCAGACGCAACATATGTGCATGACGAATCGCATCACGCACCAAGCCATTAGATTTACGCAGAAATACACGCGCACCTTCACAGGTCATAATACCTGCAGCATCTTGCCCGCGATGCTGAACAATGGTTAATGCATCATAGAGTTCTTGATTGACACGACCAGACGTAATAGAGCCGACTATTCCACACATGTAATAAACCACTTAACTTTTAAGTTTGCTATAACCGGAAATCCACTCCGACACCTGTTTAATTTGCTTCGGTAAGAACGTTTCCAGCCATGTTACCATAGGTTGAAATAACGGTGCGATTTCAGATTGTTTTAACCACTTCGCCTCACTGATTGCACTCACATTCAAAAACATCAACACGATTGCCACCAATAAAATTCCACGCGCAGCGCCAAATATCGCGCCAAAGAAACGATCAAAAAAACCTGCTCCGACCTTGTTAACTAAATATTTAATCATGAGATTAACAAATAAACCAATAATCAACACGATAATAAAAACAATCACAAAGCCCACAACATACAGCAGCATCGGCGAGCCTAAATGCTCACCAAACTCTTTACCCAAAGGCTCTGCAAATTTCAGTGCGGCTAATAGTGCAAAAACCCAAGTAATTAATGAAAGGACTTCTCTCAATAAGCCACGATACAGGCTGACAAGAATAGACAGCAATACGACACCAATAATCGTAAAATCAAACCAATTGAGAGAATACCAGTGCTGCATTGCTACACCTTATATTGTCGAATTATACCATTCAATTTGAATTCTCGCTTAAGCTTACGTTGAATTCTTTTGATTTTCACTCGTTGAATTTCCGGCCCCACATAAACACGTGAGACGGATTTCCCTGTTTTTAGTGCACCCGTACGAATGTAGGTATCAAAACCTTTAGCACGCAGTTTCTTCATCAAGCGTGTCGCATTGGAGCGATCTGAAAAACTCGCTATTTGCACAACCCAGGCTTTTGGCATACTAGTCGCCACTGGGTTTGTCGATCTACTAGTAAGTGCAGTCGCATTTGCTTTTTTTACCGCGGGCTTTCTAGCAACCGTTTTTTTAGTTATTTTTTTAGCGACCGGCTTGTTCACTTTGGGTGCGGCTTTAGCCATCACTTTTGTTTTCGCATGCTTAGCTCGAGTTTTTGTCGCTGTTGTTTTAACTGATGGTTTTTTTGATTGATGCGCCTGAGTCTTCGTCAAGTTCACTGTTTTAACTTTTGTGTTGGGTATAGCTGACGCAGCTTGCTTATTTCTATTAGGTGTCATATCTGCTGGTGCGGCAAAATCCTGTCCTTCTGCCTGCATCGTGTTCATGCTAGAGGGGACAGTCTCTTGCGTGCTTGCAGCGGTCGCAGCTTGACTTGCCGCGGGCAGTTGCAATTGAACATTGGGACTTGCCGGTTGTTTAGGAATATTCGTTGATAACTTTAGTTGCTCAGAGGGCCGAGAACTATGAAATAATACCGGTAAAAAGATGGCCAGAACTGCCAATAATACTAAACCACCAATAATACGTTGTTTTGCTTTTACATTCATAACACCACCTCCGCTATGTTGTTAGTCAAGTATCGTTTGGCCTGTGCCACTGTATGGAAAGAACCAAAAACGACCACCCTATCATCATGTTCTTTGCTGCATTTACTCAATGCTGAAGCCATTGCTTCAGACACTGAACCCAGATTATAACAACTTTTCACGCCGAGTTCTTTTAGAATATTCATCAACACTATTGCATCAGCTTTTCTAACAATATCCTCTTCTAATTCAGCAACACACCAATCATCGATAATAGGCAGCATAGCTTTTAATGATTCTTTGAGGGGTTTATCCTCAAGCATAGCTACCACAGCTAACGTTTTACCCCTAACGGGTTTGGACTGCAGCGTTTCAGCCAACAAAGACACTGAGGCAGGATTGTGAGCAACGTCCAAAATAAGAGGAATACCCGCACAAGTCACGGTTTCAAATCGTCCCGACAACTGAGCTTTTGCAACGCCATGCTGTATCGATTTGTAAGACACAGGCAAACGATCTTGCAATAACTCTAAGGCCATTAAGCTGGTTGCTGCATTTTGCAAAGCAAGTTTTGGAATAGGTAATTGATGATGCTCGTTGGTGGCGCAACTCCAGTGCCAGTCGTTATCTGTTTCTCCAACAAAATAATCACGTTGATAACACTTTAACGAAACATTCATTGTTTTCGCCGCTGCCAAAACACTCTGTGGCGGATTTAAATCACCACACACAGCTGGCTTTTTCTCTCGAAAAATACCTGCTTTTTCCTTACCAATGGATTCACGATCAGGCCCCAACCACGCAACATGGTCGATATCAATACTCGTGATAATAGACACATCAGGTTCAACACAGTTAACCGCATCCAATCGACCACCTAAACCCACCTCTAGAATAATCACATCCAGTGCTTTGTTTTTTAGGATAGATAAAATAGCTAATGTCGTAAACTCAAAAAAACTTAACGACATATCACCGCGCACGCTCTGTATTTGCGCAAAAGCCGCTGTTAATTCAGCATCGCTGATATTGTCATTATTAATTCGTAGTCGTTCGTTAAACTCTAATAAATGAGGGGATGTATAAGCGCCGACTCGATAACCCGCATGCAAATAGATCGATTCCAAATAACGCACACAAGAGCCTTTACCATTAGTGCCTGCCACCATAATAACGGGGCAGTCAAAGCGCGACAAACCTAAGGAATCAACCAAAGGCTGTATACGCTGCAAACCAAGGTCAATCGCAGAGTGATGAATGGATGCAATAGTCTGTAACCAATCCTCTAATGACTGTGCCATATTAATCGGTTGCCTCAGCGGTGGATTCTTCTTCGGTAGGCGCAGGAATAGCAGTTGCTGCAACCGCAGCATCCCGATTTTGCAGTTTAGCAACCAACCGTGTGACAGCATCACGCATTTCCCGACGGTCAACAATCATATCAACAGCTCCATGCTCCAATAAAAATTCACT
>JAJFJO010000329.1 GCA_021774015.1 Gammaproteobacteria bacterium | reverse complement strand
TTCAGGTGTGGTTACTTTATTGGATGGTGGAAGGAAGATGATTCTTTGGAGAAATTGTTAAATGGCAAGAATAAATCAATTAGTTCGCAAGCCGCGTAAAATCAAGCGTAAGAAGAGCAATGTGCCTGCGCTAGATGCATGCCCGCAAAAGCGTGGTGTTTGCACACGTGTTTATACAACCACACCTAAGAAGCCAAACTCTGCTTTACGTAAGGTGGCTCGTGTGCGTCTTACGAATGGCGCGGAGGTCACTGCTTATATAGGTGGTGAAGGTCATAATTTGCAAGAGCACTCCGTTGTGTTATTACGCGGCGGTCGTGTGAAGGACTTGCCGGGTGTTCGTTATCATATTGTACGTGGTAGCTTGGATACAGCCGGTGTATCTGGACGTCGTCGTGGACGTTCTAAATATGGTGAAAAGAAGCCGAAAGAATAAGCTGGAGATAAAAGATGGCAAGAAGAAAGGCCGCCCCGAAACGTATTATTTTGCCAGACCCACTATTTCATAGTGAGTTGCTGGCGAAGTTTATTAACGTGATCATGTCACATGGCAAGAAGTCAGTGGCAGAAAGTATTGTATATGGCGCATTAGATATCGTCTTTGAGCGTGCTAGAGAGAAAGGTAGTGTTTCTGTCGGCGGTGGAGACGACGGTGAAGGCGGCGAAGGTGGAATTCAGCTTAAGAATATTAAGGGTGATATCCGCACGAGTTCTGATGCTCGTGAAGCTGTTTTGGCTATGTTCAAGCAAGCGCTAGATAACGCTATGCCAGCTGTCGAGGTGAAGTCACGTCGTGTGGGTGGTTCAACGTACCAAGTGCCTGTTGAGATTCGCGGTACTCGTAGGATGGCTTTAGCTATGCGTTGGATCGTTGATTTTTCTAGCAAACGCAGCGAAAAAACAATGATCGTGCGTTTGGCAAATGAATTATTGGATGCACTAGAGGGACGTGGCGGTACCGTCAAGAAACGCGAAGATGTGCATCGTATGGCTAAAGCGAACCAAGCGTTCGCGCATTATAGGTGGTAAGAAGTATGGCACGAGCAATTCCATTAGATCGTACACGTAATATCGGTATTATGGCGCATATCGATGCGGGTAAGACAACAACAACGGAGCGCGTTTTATTCTATACGGGTGTTTCTCATAAAATGGGTGAGGTTCATGAGGGTACTGCCGTCATGGATTGGATGGAGCAAGAGCAAGAGCGTGGAATCACAATCACGTCTGCTGCAACCACTTGTTACTGGCAAGGTATGGATAAACAGTTTCCAAAACACTGTATTAACATTATCGACACTCCTGGGCACGTT
This sequence comes from Gammaproteobacteria bacterium, assembly GCA_021774015.1. Lineage (GTDB taxonomy): Bacteria > Pseudomonadota > Gammaproteobacteria > Coxiellales > Coxiellaceae > JAJFJO01. The sequence goes on along the minus strand of JAJFJO010000329.1, from coordinate 2,968 downwards.
GATTTCACCATTGAGGTGGAGCGTTCTTTGCGCGTACTGGATGGTGCGGTGGCTGTATTCTGTTCTGTAGGTGGTGTAGAGCCGCAAAGTGAGACGGTGTGGCGTCAAGCTAATAAATACCAAGTGCCACGTATGGGTTTTGTTAATAAGATGGATCGTGCGGGCGCTGATTTTCTGCGAGTGGTTGATCAAATTAGAACTCGCTTGAGGGGTAATCCTGTGCCCCTGCAATTGCCTATTGGTGCGGAAGAGAACTTTAAAGGTGTGGTTGATCTTATTCGCATGAAAGCAATTTATTGGAATGAAGAAGATCGCGGCATGACCTATGAAGCTGAAGCAATACCGGCTGACATGGAGGCGGATTGTGCGCAGTGGCGTGAAAAAATGGTTGAGGCTGCTGCTGAGTCATCTGATGAGTTGATGGAAAAATATCTTGAGACGGGTGAGCTGACTGAAGAAGAAATTCGTGAAGGTATTCGTAAGCGTACGTTGGCTAATGAAATTGTTCCTATGATGTGTGGTTCTGCCTTTAAGAATAAGGGTGTACAGGCTTTATTAGATGCAGTGATCCAGTACATGCCATCACCAACGGACGTTATAGCTATTACAGGTGAAGAAGATGGTGGTGGTGAGGGCACTCGCGAGGCATCGGATGATGTGCCATTTTCAGCATTAGCCTTTAAGATCATGACAGATCCTTTTGTTGGAACGCTGACATTTATTCGGATCTACTCAGGTGTGCTGAAGTCTGGTGATACCCTTTATAATCCTGTTAAGGGTCGTAAAGAACGCGTGGGTCGTATTTTGCATATGCATTCGAGCACACGTGAGGAAATCAAAGAAGCGTATGCCGGTGATATTTGTGCGTTGGTGGGCATGAAGAATGTGACCACGGGTGATACGTTGTGTGACCCAAGCAAACTTATTACGCTGGAGCGGATGGAATTTCCAGAGCCTGTGATTTCAGTGGCGATCGAGCCTAAGACGAAAGTAGATCAAGAGAAAATGGGTATTGCTTTGGGTAAATTGGCTCTAGAAGATCCTTCGTTCCGTGTTCATACCGATGAAGAGTCGGGTCAAACGATTATTTCAGGTATGGGTGAATTACACCTCGAGATCATTGTTGATCGTATGTTGCGTGAATTTAGTGTTGAAGCGAATGTTGGTAAGCCTCAGGTGGCTTATCGTGAGACGATTCGTAAATCAATCGAGCACGAAGGAAAATACGTTCGTCAAACAGGTGGTCGTGGTCAGTACGGACATGTCTGGTTGCGCATTGAGCCTCAAGAGGCCGGCAAAGGTTTTGAATTTGTGAATGAAATTGTTGGTGGTGTGGTGCCGCGTGAATATATTCCTGCTGTTGGCAAGGGTGTTCAAGAGCAAATGGAAAATGGTGTGATCGCAGGGTACCCAGTTGTTGATGTTAAAGTGACTCTATATGACGGTTCGTACCATGATGTTGACTCTAATGAGATGGCGTTTAAAATTGCCGGCTCCATGTGTTTCAAAGAGGGTGCTACTCGAGCAAATCCAGTACTGTTAGAGCCTGTTATGAAGGTTGAGGTTGTAACGCCTGAAGATTATATGGGTGACGTTGTTGGTGACCTTAATCGTCGTCGTGGTGTTATTCAGGGTATGGATGAAGGTCCTATGGGCAAGACGGTGGATTGTGAAGTGCCACTGGCGGAAATGTTTGGTTATGCAACTGACCTGCGTTCGTTAAGCCAGGGAAGAGCAACCTATACGATGGAATTTTTAAAGTATGCAGAAGCTCCAGCTAATATTGCTGAAGCGGTGATCAAAAAACAATAGTGATGAGGATGTAAATCATGTCTAAAGAAAAATTTGTTCGTGATAAAGAGCATTTAAACGTAGGTACAATTGGCCACGTTGATCATGGTAAAACGACGTTAACGGCAGCGTTGACGAAATGTTTGTCAGAGAAATTTGGTGGAGAGATCAAAGATTTTGGTGAGATTGATAATGCACCAGAAGAGCGCGAGCGTGGAATCACGATTGCGACCTCACACGTTGAATATTCTACAGAGAAGCGTCATTACGCACACGTAGATTGTCCAGGACACGCGGATTATGTGAAGAACATGATTACGGGTGCTGCCCAAATGGATGGTGCTATTTTGGTGGTATCTGCAGCAGATGGCCCTATGCCACAGACTCGTGAGCATATTGTATTGGCTCGTCAAGTGGGTGTACCGCACATTGTTGTTTTCTTAAATAAAGCTGACATGGTTGATGATGCTGAGTTATTAGAGTTGGTAGAAATGGAAGTTCGTGATTTGCTGAGCAGCTATGAATTTCCAGGTGATGATACGCCGATTGTTGTTGGTTCTGCATTGAAAGCGCTAGAAGGTGATACGAGTGATATTGGTATTCCAGCGGTTGTTAAGTTAGCAGAAACGATGGATGCGTATTTCCCGACACCGGAGCGTGATATTGATAAACCTTTCTTGATGCCGATTGAAGATGTATTCTCAATTTCGGGTCGTGGAACGGTAGTGACGGGTCGTATTGAGCGTGGTGTGATCAACGTTGGTGATGAAGTTGAGATTGTTGGTATTAAAGATACGACAACAACGACATGTACGGGTGTTGAAATGTTCCGTAAATTGCTTGATCGCGGAGAAGCGGGTGACAACGTAGGTGTGTTGTTGCGCGGTACGAAACGTGATGAAGTTGAGCGTGGCCAAGTATTGGCGAAGCCAGGAACGATCACTCCACATACGAAGTTTGAAGCGGAAATTTATGTGTTGTCGAAAGAGGAAGGTGGTCGTCACACACCATTTTTCAAAGGTTATCGTCCACAGTTTTACTTCCGTACGACAGATATTACAGGTGAAGTAGAGTTGCCTGCTGGTGTTGAAATGGTAATGCCGGGAGATAACGTTAAAGTGGTGGTTACTATGATTCATCCGGTTGCGATGGAAGATGGTTTGCGCTTTGCGGTCCG
>JAJFJO010000328.1 GCA_021774015.1 Gammaproteobacteria bacterium | reverse complement strand
TCAAGTGAGCAAGTGGTAGAAGAAAACAAAGAACAGGTAACAAGCAATAATCATCGTAACGAATGGCGTGAGAAATTAAATGCATTACAATCAGATCTCGGACATTGGCGCCGCCACTTCGAATATGCGCAGGCGAGTAACAATTCTTCACAAGTTGAAAACACTAAAAAAATAGTGTTGCAATGTGAGGAGCGACTACAACAACATCTGTTAGAACAACCTAAAGACGTTATGGCAAGCGAGGTTGGCTAATATGAAATTTCCAGCATTTGAGCCAATCGACCTAAAGAACAATGTTGATGCTTTTTCTGTGGAAGAGATCTATCTTTCAAAAATTATTCCTGACCCAGACCAGCCAAGGAAAAATTTTCACGAAGTTGCCTTAGATGAATTGGCCTCCTCGATAAAACAACATGGCGTCATACAACCTATTATTGTGAGGCAGCTTGATGAATCAGGGTGCTACCAGATTATTGCAGGTGAACGCCGATGGCGCGCTTCACAAATTGCGGGACTAAAAGTCATACCCTCCATTATTCAAAAAAATAGTGAGGCGCAAGAAAATGTAGCTATATCGCTTATTGAAAACATTCAAAGGGAAGAATTAAACCCTATTGAGTTAGCTGAATCATTCTATAAGTTAAATACAAACCATGAATTATCCCATGAAGCGATAGCCGCTATGGTAGGGAAGAGTAGGGCAACGGTCACAAATTTATTACGATTGCTGAATTTATCTAATGAAGTCCGTGTGTTCTTAATTGAAGGACAGTTAGAAATGGGGCATGCAAGAGCTTTATTAACATTGGCATCGGAACAACAAATTACTTTAGCGCAAAAGATCATTGAGAAGAAGCTGACAGTCCGGGATGCAGAGAGGTTGGTTCAGCTGTGTAAGCAACCTAAGCAACAAAAAGCCGCACCTTTTGCCAATCAAGTGGATAAATGGGTAGGGAAGCTATCCCGCAGTTTGTCTTCTAAGGTAGCTGTTAATATTAATGAAAGAGGGGAAGGTAAAGTGGTGATCCATTTTTCATCTCCGGATGAAGTCGACTGGCTTGTTGATCATTTTGAGGACAAGGTTGATGCGTAGCAAATGTAGCAGGTAGCAAACGGTGTTTTGTTGCTGAAGACGAATTGGATTATTGATGTGGATATAGACGAACTACAATTACAGCTAAAAGAAGGCGAGGGCTTGACGATTGAGTTCAAGGAAAGCTTTTCGAGCAAGCTCGATAAAGATATGGTGGCTTTTGCTAATACACACGGTGGTTGTATTTTTCTTGGTGTTGACGATAGCGGTAAAATTGTTGGTGAAAAGTTAACCAATGATTTAAAAGCCAAAATAAACAGTTTGGCGAGAAATTGTGAGCCAGGTGTTACTTTAAAGGGCATTGAGCAAGTCGATCAAGTAGTTGTCATTACAGTCGCTGAAAGTGCTGAAAAACCACATAGCTGTTCTGCTGGATATTATCGACGGTTGGATGCCGCCACTCAAAAAATGAACCAAAAAGAGTTAAAGCTATTATTTGATGCCTCGGGCAACAAGCCAAGGTTTGAAGATCAAATAAATGACGATGTTTCTTGGGATGATATTTCTCCGTCTAAGATCAAGAGGTTTTTAACTGAAACAAGAATCGGGCTTGATGAAATTGAGCCGAAAAAATTACTCAAAAGTCTGCGTTTGGCGAGTGGCGATAAAATCAATAATGCAGGGGTTTTATTCTTCGCTGAAAATCCAAGAAATCTGATTTTACAGTGTGAAATGATACTGGTGGCTTTTAAGGGTACAAAAGGCGTTCATATTTATGACCGTGTTGATATTCAAGATGATTTAATTACGCAATTTAATGAAGCCATGACCTTCCTCAGAAAGCACTTAAATATTCGCAGCGAAATTAAAGGTGTTAATCGATATGATATTTGTGAAATCCCATTAGAAGCATTGAGGGAGGCTATTGTAAATTCTGTTATCCATCGTGACTATTCGATGCAAGGAACAAGCCTCATGGTTGAGGTACATGAAGATCGTGTTGTTATTAAAAATCCTGGTGGTTTGCCGCCAGGTGTTAGTGTTAATGCCCTCACTCAAATATCGATTCGACGTAACGAAACCATAGCAGATATGTTTTCAAGAATTGACAAGGCAGAAAGGATAGGCAGCGGAATTCGTCGTATTATGGAACTTATGGTTGATGCTGAACTTGCAAAGCCGGTTATAGAGAGCAACGCTTTTTTCAGCATTACATTTGAGCGAGATCCAAAGTTTAAGGTGGGGGGTATTGTCACCGAAGAGAGTAAAAGCACTAAGGATGAATTGAGCCCAAGGCAAGCTAATATTGTTAACATATTGAAAAATAATAGATTATCCCCCAGGGAAATCCTGGATGCTTTAGAAGAATCCGTTACAGATAGAACACTTCGCAGGGATCTACAGACATTGAAGGAAAAGGGATATGTAGATAATGAAGGCCAACTTGGGCCAAAAACTAAATGGTTCTTATTGGAACCAGGACATTAACCCGGACAACCCGGACACTTCAAATGTCCGGGTTGTCCGGGTGCGCATAAAACAGAGGAAAATAGGTGTTACTAAATGATAATTATTGAGCTTACATACAAAAGGTCACATGATGAGGTAAATAAATTATTGCCAGGACATCGCGATTTTTTAGATAAGTACTACAGAGAGAGGTTATTTTTAGCCTCTGGACCGAAAAGCCCACGCGATGGCGGAATTATTTTGGCCATGGGTGACCGGGCGACGATTAATAAAGCTTTAGAAGAAGATCCGTTTTATCAGCATGAGATTGCTGACTATAGAGTTATCGAGTTTGAGCCGAATAAGTATTCTGATGAGTTTAAAAATATACTTGGAATTAAAAACACAAATTAGCGGAGTAATCGTGGCACAATTTCGGTTAACTAAAAAATTTGCTTCTGACCTCAAGGTTAATAAATTGGAGCCTCCTGCTCTACAGACAACGAGGTTCGATGACTGGTTTATAGATGTTATTCGGGTACAACGTAAAAAAGTTGCGATAGTTACTCATGCAAAATCGCTGTTAACTTTTTTGTTGCCTTACGAGCAAGTAGGCGGGGCTAAATCTGTACCGGATTGTATTGCTGTTTCATTAAAAGAATTTTTACATCAAAATGATTTGGAAGGTAATGTAGGACAAGTTAATGAAACCTTCTTAGAACGCCATTTTTTTTGTAAAACCGATAATAGGAAAGTTCTAGGTCATATGAATGATTTTAAGCGGTGTATCGAGGTAGGGATATATCATAAAGGGCTAAAATTTGATGCTATCAATTGGCGTGATGTCATGCATTCCATTAATAATATGCCGATAGGCACTCAGGGATATAAATTTGCAACAGATTTGGCTAAAGAGCTTTTTTCCGGATCAAGTATAAACTAGAAGGTGGGTTTGATGAGAATAGATGTAAGAAGCTTTATTGTAGATAATGAGGGCCAACTTGAGCTAAAACCGAAATGTTTTTTTTGAAACCAGGACATTAACCCGGACAACCTGGACATTTTCAGTGTTCTGGTTGCCCGAGTCAGATAATTTGTTAAGCTGTAATACCTGTTGCCGCAGTGAAAGTCAGCATTATAGGAGAGGAAAATGAAGAGTGAAGACTTAGGGTTGCCAATAGAATATCAACAATACCCTGAATATTTTGATATCCCATCTAATGCGCTCCATACAGAAGAAAAAAATAAAGCAATTGAAAATATCCTAAGAAATCACAATACAAAAAGTGTGCTAGATATGGCTTGTGGTACGGGAGCACAAGTGTTTTATTTGACGCGCTTAGGGTACGAAGTGATCGGATCTGACTTTAGTCCAGGGCTTTTGGAAATAGCGAGAAAAAAGTCGTGAAAAGAAAATCTAACAGTTAAGTTTATAGATGGTGATATGCGCACACTACAAGCCGGACATTTTGATACGGTTATCACAATAGATAATGCAATTGGCCATCTGACAAAAAGTGATTTCAATGTTGCCATAAACAACATACATAAAAATTTAAACCGTGGTGGAATTTATGTGTTTGATATACTCAATCTAGATGCCATGACGGACGAAGTGATAGAAGCAGATAGTGAAAAAATGACTAATGTGAGCATAACTGAAGATGGCACTAGGATTAATAATGTGCGGCACTCTACAATCGACAGAGCTAATGGAATTCTTACAGCCAATGAAACAATCACAATTCAAAAAAACAATACTCAAAAGAAAGTCAATAACACATGCAGTTTACAAATATACACCATGAATGACTTGAGTGAGATGTTATCTACAAATGGTTTTAGGGTTGTAGAACAATATAAAGTAAATGCTTATACGTTTTGCCGGGAGGATAAAGGTTACAGTATTTTGATAGCTGCGATGAAGGAATGATCTCAGGAAGAGGCGTTTATTAGCTCACACGCGGCATGTAGCATCTCAATCATGCGCACAACCATCAGAAGTAACCTACAAAGGTTCGCTTTAGGTTCCTGCCCTTTATTGCGGGGAAGGCTAACCAAGTGACTTTGAAAGGAAATCAGAGATTACTCTAATCGTTTCATCGGGCTGATCTCTATAGACAGGATCACCGGCATCCCTGATGATAGATAATTGGCAGTTCTCACCAATATGTTTTACTGTGTCAATCGCGCAGGATACAGGATGAACAGGATCATTTTCACCAGCCAAATGAAGCACAGGGCAATGAATTTTATGTAGGCTAGAGGTGAAGTCAAACTTACCATGCTCAGTCAACATATACCTTGACCATAAGTCTGGGTTGCGGATACAGCCAGCTAGTTCATCAGACGTATAGGCTTTTTTTGCGTAAAAGGGTAAACATAATTGAAAATATTCAGCGTTCGTAGTTGAATTCCAGTCGGTATCAAATGCTCTGACGGCATTGGCAGCATCAATATTGGCGATGCGTAAAAAGGCTTTGTAGCGCTCCTCTGGTGATACTTTTGCTTCTGTATTACAAAGAATGAGCGCTTGGGGATGATCTGGGTACTGTATTGCGTAGGAA
>JAJFJO010000327.1 GCA_021774015.1 Gammaproteobacteria bacterium | reverse complement strand
TGTAGTAGTTCCTACTCCGTTGCGCATTGTTATACCTAGTGGAGACGGGTTAATAGGGGCTTCATTGTTTGCTATGCCTAGCGGTGGGGTGGTTGCGCCAGTGTCAGCACCAGCATCGCCACGCGAGGGAGGTCCAGGGTCTCCACGTCCAGCAAGTGCTGCGTCATTAAGTCTAGGTTCCAAAACTGAATAAAGGAAAAGTATTAAATTTTTGGGTTGGTTTAGCCCCAGGATTTTTAGTTATTACGGCTTAAGATAAATATGTTTTTCGGTAATGATCATATCGAGCGGCACGTCCCATTCTTTAGAATCAAAATCATCTATTTTTTGGAACTCGTAGGCTAAACCAACCAGCAGTGGTTTTTTGTGCGAGTTTAATTTGAATTGAAAGGTTTTGTCATAACAGCCTGCGCCGCGGCCAATGCGATTGCCGCGTTGATCAAAAGCAACCAGTGGCGTGAATACAATATCCAATTCTTCTGCAGCAATGTTGCTGTTATTACTGTATGTGTCAGGTTCTAATATTCCAAATTGATTGGGCGCTAATTTTTTACTGCTGTCGTGCTGATAAAATTCTAATTGTTGATCAGAATTTAATTTGGGTAAATAGAATAATTTGTGCTGAGCATGCTCGGTGTTTGTAATAAAGCTTGGGTCTAGCTCGCCTTCATCAGCAATATAATAAGCAATATGTTTTGCCTCAATTAATTGTGGTAGTTGGATGCATTGTATAGCGGCTTGTTCGGACGCTTGTTGTATAGCAGAAGAGTCCATTTGTTTGCGTCGTGCGCGGATGCGGCGGCGAATTTCTGGCTTATATATCATCCGGTGATTGCCCTTGGGGAATACAGCAAAAAATTATAATATCGCAGTAGGCTGGATATTGAACCCAATGGTTCAAGTGGGATTATCTGACAATGCATTAGGCTTTCCAATCAAGTTGGACTTGCACACAACATTGTGTTTTAAAACCCGATATTTTACGTATCGGTTCAAATACGCAATCCCACTGCGATCCAGATATTATACTGCAACTTCCTCTTCGGCGCCTAGGAAATTTTTAATTCTATTTTGCAGGTCTTGAATCTGTTGGTTCATGGTGTCTATGTAATTGTTTTTTTGTTGTTTTAACAACATCATTTCGTGACAAATATTCAGTGCTGCAACCACTGCAATGCGATCAGTGCTGTTGCCACCACCTGCCTGGCGTATTTTTCGCATTTGCTCATCTAATAGGGTTGCAGATTCTTGTAGCTGCTGTGCTTCTTCCGCTGGGCATTTAATGCTGTACGTGCGATCTAGGATTTTTATGGTAATGATGTTATCAGAATCGCTCATGACATTTCTTCCTTTAATTGTTGGACGATTTTTTTCACTTTGGCTGTAGCTTGTTGGTTAGCTTCTTGTAATCGTTGACGATCACGTGCCGCTGTTGCTAGTTTGTTACGCAGTGCATTATTTTCTGATTTAAGATGCTGCATTGAGAGCAGTAAATTATCTATTTGTACTGTTAAGCCGTTTAATTCAGCCGTGTCCATAAATCCCATTCCCTGTAGATTTTTCAACTACTAATCAGCAGTTTGTAACCGATAACAGTAAGAATAGAGTGTTAGCGCTTCAAGGTCAATAGGCTTAGCTTTTAGCAACGATTATTTTAAAGATCAGTTGTTGCTAACCTTAGCCATGCTTGGGTTTGTTCATCCAAGTCTGAGTGTAAGCGATCAAAAATACATTTGTGATAAGAGTTTATCCATTGCACCTCTTCTTTGTTAAGTAGAGAGGTATCGATGAGTTTGCGCTCGTAAGGAACCAGTGTGAGATCATCAAAAGTATAAAATGGGCCATGACCACTAAGGCTTTCTTTAGCTGTTATGCTTTGCTCGATCAGCACAAGGTTTTCAATGCGGATACCATATTGCCCTTCAAGGTAAAACCCAGGTTCATTGCTAACGACCATGCCAGGAAGCAAATTAACACCAGTTAATGCGCCGGAAATTCTTTGTGGTCCTTCATGCACGCAGAGATAACATCCCACACCGTGCCCGACGCCGTGACCAAAATCTAAGCCGCGTTGCCACAAGGGCCAATGGGCAATGGCGTTAAGATGTTCACCATTAGTGCCATGCGGAAAGTGTGTGTGGCGTAGAGCAATATGACCTTTCAATACTAACGTATAATGTAGTTTTTGTTGTTCGGTCGGTGTGCCTAAATGAACTGTGCGTGTGATATCTGTGGTGCCTTGCCAGTATTGGCCGCCGGAATCTACTAAATATAAATTATCGTCGCTAATTGCTTTGTCGGTTTCTTGGCTGACAGCATAGTGAATAATTGCCCCGTGTTCGGCCATGCCGCTGATGGTGTTAAAGCTCAAGCCTTGGCAGTCGGGGTGTTCACGACGAAACGCCTCCAGTTTATCAGCTGTGGATAATTCACTTTGCCCTCGCCAATTGAGCTCTAACCAAGCGAGAAAACGACACATCGCCAATGCATCTACGCGGTGTGCTTCGCGCATGCCAGCTTGCTCGGTTTTATTTTTAATGGCTTTCATCATGGTAATGGCTGAGCTTGTTTGAATAATCTGTTTGGCTTGAGTCAATTGTTGTTGTACCCACCAACTTGCGCTGTTGGGGTCAATTAATACCTTGCCGGTTAATGTATTTAGAGCGCCTGAAAAATCTTCATAGGCTTTAATATGAATATTATCTTGTGCAAGAGTTTTTTGTTGTTCAGGTGATACAGCGGTTGTGTCTATAAATAAGGTGGCATCTTGCTGTGTGACTATAGCGTAGGCGATTGCAAGCGGGTTATAGTTGATATCTTTACCGCGTAAATTAAATAACCACGCAATAGCATCCAGCATGCTAATAACTTCACAATCAGCACCGGTTGTTTCCCAGGTTGCGCGTAGATTGTTGAGTTTGGTGCTACGATCCAGTCCGGTATATTGGGTGTCTAATAATGTGATGGGGTGTGATGCACGTTGAGGTTGATCTGCCCAAGCTTGATCGATGAGGTTGTGATTTAAAGCGATAAGTTCACCGCCTGCGGCATGCAGCGCTTGTTGCCAGCGTTCAGTGAGCCCAAGCTTTAACAGGCTCGGGTCTACGCCAACTTTTTTTTGTTTGCCATTTTGTGCAAACCACTGGTGAATCGGTGCAGCCATGCCCTGTTGTTGGCGCATTAGGGTAAAGTAGTTCGCATCGAGTTGTTGCTCAGCCTGTAAGAAATAGCGTGGGTCTGTCCATAAATAAGCTTGGTTTTTGCCGATGAGCGCATCACCTGCCGATCCTGTAAAATCAGTGATCCATTGCCGACGTTCCCAGCACTTGGGCAAATACTCATTGTCGTGTTGATCAGTAGATGGAACGTAGTAGTAGTCGATATTATGTTGTTCCATTAAAGCGCGTAGTTTGCTAAGTTTCTCGGCGGTGTTCATGATTTGTTACCATTTTAATTGGTGGTCATGTTATTTTGAGGTGGTGGTGTGGTTTGGTCAAGTTAGATTTATATAAAATAAATCAAGCAAAGAACTTATCAGCCCCTATAAGAGGGATAATTCGATATAGAGTCTGGTCTATATTATCTGCACTGGCTTTTGTAATCAGTTTGGCTTTTCGCTCTTTCCATGACAAGGTTTGAATGAGGCTGGCTGCAATAACTGAGGGTTTGTCTAAACATGATATTGGAACTTCTGTCACGTGGCCACGTATGCTCGTGCTAATTGGGCAGCAAATTATTAATCCAGTTTGTTTATTGTATTCTTTTGAGGATAAAACGAGAGTAGGTCTATATTTACCTACTTCTTTTCCTTTGGTGGGCTCGAAGTCGAGCCAAACAATGTGGCCTCGTTCTGGTATATATTGCTTTGACATTAATTTTCTGATTCCTTTGGTGAAATTAGCGCTAATTCTTCTGAGTGTGATGTGTCAGCGTTTAAGCCCTTAAGGAGTTGATCCTCCGTAAAAGGCAGTTTTCTCATTTGTTTTTTCTTCATTGGGCGAACTTCAATTCCTTCTTCACTTACCTCTACAGCAACGATCATGCCTTCTTTGAAGTGAGGGATTGATTTTATTGGGCCAGATAATCTCAGGCCCAGGCTATTACCCCACTTTTGTATCTTTGCTTCTACTCTCATTTCTCTGCTCCACCTTGACTACTTATTCATACCGAAAGTATATACTATGTGTATACTTTTTGCAAGTATGGTTAATCAAATGGTTCCAGTGGCCTTTGAAAGCTAACTACTACTATAGTGTCCAGAACCTGAGTTGGTTTTAGCATGCGGGCTTTTTACGTGTGCAATGATACCGCCAAAACCGCCTAAATTTTTCGGCTTGCTGCTGTAGTATCCACTATTGCTTGCATGGTGTGGCGTGGGGGCGCTGTGATGAGCATAATTTCCGCCGTTTCCACTGTTATAGTACCCACTGTTATTATGATGCGCATAATAATCAGGGTGGCTGCCGCTGCTATAATAGCCACTGCCTTTTTGATAGTAATGATGTTTTGGATACCATGCATGACTCCATGTAGGGTGTGAGTAAGTATGGTCGCTATAGTAGTCATGGCCATAATAACCATTGCTGCTGTAATAGCCGCTGCTATAGTAGCCATCTGTTGCACAGCCGGCTAAAAGAAGCGGTAAAGAAAGTAGTGCTATTATTTTTATTATTCTATTCATCATTTTTCTCTATGTTTTGTTAAAGATTAACCGATCACTGTTACACAGCTTGGGCTGGTATCACAGGCTACGTAAAGAGATGCTCTTGGGTTAACGGCACCGCCAAAAAATTGTTGGCCATAGTTATCCGTCAATACCACGGTTGTTAGACCGGAATAGGTGTCGTTATAAATATGGTCGTTGCTATTGGGGTACACACCATCATTAATTGGCGAATTTGGCACGATCGCTCGGATCACATAGCCGCTTGCATTGGAGACGGTAATATCAGTTGCAGGCGGGTACCATCCGGCCAGTAGCTTTGCTTGGCTTGGGAGCTTGTGGCCATTTGGGGTTTTGGTACTGTAGTAAGTGCTTGAGTTTACTGCACCTGCGGCAAATATGCTTGTTGCT
>JAJFJO010000326.1 GCA_021774015.1 Gammaproteobacteria bacterium | reverse complement strand
TTTACAGTTTTCTTATTATAAGTTTGGTGAAAAATATGAAAAATCGACGAGATTACTCAAATCTGTAAAATTATATAATCAATCCTCTCGAAGTAAACATGCCCTTGCAAGATTCCAAATGGGCTGTTGTTTTTTTGAGGGTGTCGGTGTCAAAAGAAGCCGTATTAAAGCAACTAAATGGTTTTATTTGTCAGCAAAAAGGGATTACCCGGAAGCATTTTATCGACTTGCTAAATGTTACAAACATGGATGGGGGGTTCGTAGTAATCAAATCAAGATGATGATTAATTATACGACTGCTGCAGTTAAAGGATATAAGCCAGCTATAGATAAAGTGTCCGGTTTGCTTTGTTCTTCAGGTCTGTATGCAAGAAATAGTCATCTTTGGTTGGCCAAAAGTTCTAGGAACTTGGTTAGTAATGCGGATAGTTCAAATTCAAGTGATGATTTAACCAGCAGAAATTCAACGCCTAAAGGCAAACCTGAAAACAAAGAAGATTATAATAAATTAAGAGCAAGGAAGCTAAATTCGAGGGGGCGCGGGATAGGGAAAAGTGAGGAATCAGATGATTATGTACCCTCCCGATAATGGCTTAATATTTTTATTTAATTAAGAAAAGGTTAATATTAAAATGCGAACTATACATCAATTAAGTGATAATATATATATGAGCTTTATGCCAAGTGATTTTTCAAAAAAAACGTCTCAGGAAACATATGCTATTGATTCATTATTAGGTGAAGGGCCTCAAGAACATAGTCATCCATCATTTGGATTTTTATTTGTAGTAGGTGATACTTTAACGACTGAATATGCCGTTCAACATAGTGAAATATATAATGCTGAGATTGCCTTGATTCCAAGATACTGGAACTTTAGCAAAGTATACTGGCTTGATGATTCTTCTTCTGATTCTAGAGATGCAGTTGTTTTGTATCAAAGTGGAAGAGGAAAAAAAGCAATTTCAATTGATTATTCCTGCAATAAAGATATAAAGAGTTTCAAAAATATCATTATGAGATTATTCTTGGAGTCTCATATACATCCTATTTGTATTCATGCTGGAAAAGATGGCATTGACCATGTTGAAATAGCTGTCGATATTTCTTTAATTATTATGTTATTAGTTAATTGGTGTAAATCTTTGGTGATAATGCCGGAAGATGAGTCTATAAATTTTATCTTATCTGCTTTTAAAGAACATTATAGCAGTGCTTTTTTCTATGATGAATATTTAGCTAAAATTGATTTAGATAGCTCTTCCGGGGTTGAAAAGATAAAAGGACTATTTTCCTATACGGTAGAAATTTATAAAGATTTAATCAACCCGGCTCTTGTCTTTGCAGAGAATGACAGCACTCATGAGCATGTTTTTTTTGAAAAACCTGTATTGCCTCAACTAGTTACAATGTTTGAAGCTAGTGTTTTATCATACTGGAAGAAAATTGGTGCTCAAATTTCCATCCCTAACAATATGGTTGATTCAGTTGCTAAAACGGATTCGGCTGGCTCAGTTGCAGCAGTAGGTTCAGCTGACCAATTTGCTGCAATCGGTGCGGCTGGTGCGGCTGGTGCGGCTGGTGCGGCTGGTGCGGCTGGTGCGGCTGGTGCGGCTGGTGCGGCTGGTGCAGCTGTTGCAGTAGAGCTGACGGGTAAATATTCAAGAAAAGAAGATTTCAAAGCTTTAAAGCTTTTTGCCCTTTTAGAGGCTAGCAGAAAGTTACATACATTATGTATTGAAAATACTGTTCAATCTTTGCAGGCTTTTATACATGTAATGTTGGCTATAAGAAACATACCATTGATGTATTTAAATGCGAGTGGAAGCATTGATTCTACTAGGCTTGGTTTTTCTTCTAAAACAGGCAGTTCACTTATTCTAGGCCCGGCATCAGTTAGAAACACAGCTATTACTTTATTGAATAAAGTGCAGGTTATTATACGCGGTATTGAGTGTGAAATGATTAAGGCTTTAAAAATTAATTGTAGACCGTATTTATATCCTATATTTCCATTCAAACCTATATCACCTTCCTGGGACTTAGTTGATTCAAGCAAGCGTTTTAAATTTTATGCCAGTTTCAAGGCGAATCGATCAGAGTCCAAGAAAAGTCCAAATAAGATTCGAGATATGATTGTTGATAATGAAAAAGTGAGTGTTATGTTGGGAATGTTGCCAATATGTAATTTGGATAGACAGCGTCATGAAGGAGATGAAATCATTCGTGAATTTTCAAAATCTAAACATCCACTTGGCCTTGTAGTTTCTGTTTTGGAAGATTTTGAGATGCTTGGGGAAGGTTTAAATTATCCTACAATTTCTCAAAATTTCTGGGGCCAACATGCAGTGCTTCGATATCAGGTTAAGCTTCCAGATAATGTCAATTGTATTGATAAATTTTCTGATGAAATGTTAGGAAATGTTTTTGATGCTTTAGCAATGATGTATGACTGCTCTTCTCAAGGATATGGGATTTATATTCATTGTAAAGCTGGTAGAGGGCGAAGTTTAGCTATTTTGAATACTTTTTTAGCACTTTATTTTATTGATGAAAATGCTGAAATAATTGCACGTGCTAAGAGTGCACATCAGATAATTAAAAGTAAAAGGTTTGTTGTTGACTCATTTGAGAGAAAAGGGTCCTTGCTAGAAGCTTTGCTAATCAAGGCTATGGACTGTGAAAGACTAAAACCAAAAAATAGAGGAAAGATCTCTCTCTTTGGAAGTGTTGAGGATTGTCCATCTAGTGATTATGCCGGAGCCGGAGCCGGGGCCGGAGCCGGAGCTGGAGCCGGAGCCGGAGCCGGAGCCGGAGCTGGAGCCGGAGCCGGAGCTGGAGCCGGAGCTGGAGCCGGAGCTGGAGCCGGAGCTGGAGCCGGAGCCGGAGCCGGAGCCGGAGCTGGAGCTGGAGCAGGAGCTGGAGTTGGAGTTGGAGTTGGAGTTGGAGTTGGAGCTGGAGCTGGAGCTGGAGCTGGAGCAGGAGCAGGAGCTGAGTGCGAGCCTGTTCTTATTGGTGTGCATAGAACTGTAGTGCGATTATTTCAGGAAGAGCGGATTGATTTGCTGGTCCAAGATCCAAGAGCGCAATTATATACTGGTTCTACGGCTGGGATAAGCAAAAAATAATAGGTATTTATAGTGTGAATTATTTCTAGTAACACAACTAACCTATCGGTAACATGCCCCTCGCTGAAGGTTTGCAATTGCAATTTGCCTGGTTTGACCAGTCAAATATGAAGATGGGTGGTTTATACTATGCCTCAGATTCGTTATAATGGATAGTGAAGCTCACGTATAGGGATGTTGTGGTGGCGGGTCGACTTATTAAAATCTATTGTATTCTTTTGCTATTGCCAGCATGTTTGATGATATCCAGTTGTTCTCAACGTCAAAAAAATACGGTTCAAGGCTATGTTGATGGTGAGTTTATTTATCTTGCGCCTAATTTTCCGGGCAACCTAACAGAGTTAAATGTAGAACGTGGTGGGCAAGTTGCTAAAGGCGAACAGCTGTTTAAATTAGATCAAATGCCAGAGCTGCAGGAGTTGCAGCAGGCGCAAGATACAGTTAGCAGTGCCCAGCAAAAATTAGAAGATTTAATGCGTGGGCAGCGTAAGACGGTACTGGAAGGTATTATTGCGCAAGAAAAACAAGCGCGAGCAGACTATATCTTTGCACAGCAAACTTTGTGGCGAGATCAATACCTCTATAAAAAGGGAGCGATTGGCAAAGCGAAATTAGATGATAGTACGTCAAAATATCGTAGCGCATTACAAAAAGTAAATGAGCTTAAAGCAAACTTGAATGAAGCAAAGTTAGGTGCACGAGTTCATCAAATTATGGAGCAACAAGCTATTGTGGAGTCAAATCAAGCCAAGGCAAAACAACTGCAGTGGAAGCTTGAGCAAAAAACCCAGTTTGCGCCGTTAAATGCCAGGGTATTTGATACTTTTTTCAAAGAGGGTGAGTATATTCCATCGGGTCAACCTGTGTTGGCATTATTGGCTGCAAAAGATATTCAGCTTATTTTTTATTTGCCAGAGCCGCTGCTAAGCAAAATGCGTGTCGGTCATGTGGTCAGCTTTAATTGTGATAGTTGCAAAACAAAAACCAATGCGACGGTGTATTATATTGCGCCGAGGGCGGAGTATACGCCGCCAGTTATTTATAGCCAGGAAACTCGCCACAAATTAATGTATCGAATTGAAGCGCATATTAAACCAACTGAGGCAGTTAATTATAATCCCGGCCAGCCGGTGACGGTGTATTTGAATTTTAATTCAGAAAAGAAGTGATGTGTTATGGATAACACTGAGTTAGTGATCGATGTTAAAAACTTGAATAAGTCCTTCGATGGCAAGCCTGCCGTTATTAATCTTGAATTGCAAGTTAAACGTGGTGAAATTTTCGGTTTTTTAGGGCCAAATGGTAGTGGTAAAACAACGACAATTCGAATGTTATGCGGACTATTAACTCCAGACACGGCAGAAGGGACGTGTTTAGGTTTTGATATATTAAGAGACTCAGAGAAAATTAAGCAGCGTGTGGGTTACATGACACAGAGGTTTAGTTTGTATGATGACTTAAGCGTGTATGAGAATTTAGATTTTGCTGCAAGATTATATGGTGTTAACCATCGCAAACAAGCTATCGAAGAAGCGATTGAAGAGCTGGGTTTAAACGAGCGACGCAAACAACTTACAGGTACATTATCTGGTGGTTGGAAGCAACGTTTGGCGCTCAGTACAGCATTATTGCATAAACCAGACTTATTGTTGTTAGATGAACCAACGGCAGGTGTAGACCCAAAAGCGCGTCGTGATTTTTGGGATAAGGTGCATTATTTATCGCTACAAGGTATTACAACATTAGTCAGTACACATTACATGGATGAAGCTGAGCGTTGTACGCGATTAGCCTATGTTGCTTATGGTAATCTACTTTGCACAGGGACTTCTGACGATATCATTAATCAATCACATTTAACTACATGGCAGGTGACTAAAACAGATACGTTGGCTTTGTCGGAAAAATTACAAAAAATGCCGGGAGTAGATCAGGTCGTTGCGTTTGGTACGGCGCTGCATGTGAGTGGTAAAAATAAAGCGCTATTAGAAACTGCTATTGAAACAATAAGGCAGCCGGGGCAGCAATGGCGTGAGATCGAGCCAAGTTTAGAAGATGTGTTTATCACCATGGTAGGTGAGCAGCCGGATAAAATTGAGGAATAAATTATAATGAAGTGGTTTTCATTTAAACGATTTATGGCGGTAGTCTATAAAGAGTTTATTCAGATGCGTCGTGATCGCATGACATTCGCAATGGTGTTAGGTATTCCTATGATGCAACTTATTTTATTTGGTTTTGCGATTAACCTTAATCCACGTCACTTGCCGACGGCTGTTGTGCAGGCAG
>JAJFJO010000325.1 GCA_021774015.1 Gammaproteobacteria bacterium | reverse complement strand
TTGTTAGGAAAAATTGCAAGTGTGATGGGTGCAAATCCAAAATTGGCATTTCATTTGACAAATACTGTTCCACAAGCAATAAAAACTGCGATGCTATTGTCAGAAGTTTTCTCTCAAAATTATTTGGTGGTGCCACAGCTTTTAGGTAGCGTAACTGACTTAGTTGGTTCTCTTTTTGGTGGTAAACAAAAAGATCCAAATCAAGTTATATTGGAGGCGATACAGCAGCTTGAACAAGAAATACAGCAAATGGGTGAGTTCATTGTCGAGCAACTTGAAAAATCAACAGAGATTATTCTTGATCAAATGCAAAAATCCACACTATATCTCGATGGACGTATCGCCGATTTGGAGGTTACATTAGGGCAAGGCCAAGAAGAAGTTATTCGAAATCAAATTGAAATGCTAGCGCGTATTTTGCAAGCTGTGGCACAGTTAAAAGAAAAATTAGAAGGCATTGATGATAAGTTATCTTTGTCTACAAATTATTTGTCTGCACAGTTGCGTGCTTATGCAAATCGACTTGAGCAATTAATCGAAGATAATTATTTGCAGGATTTTGCTGCGGCTTTGGATGAATTTAATTCGCCTTTTTTTGAAATGAATGATGAGACATTTGCTCGATTAAAGCCAATTTTTCGTGTGGCAGCCTTAACTCAGGCGTCTGCAGATTCTCAAACTGGTGTTGGTATCAATCCGGATTCGAGCATGGCTGTTCTCGCGCAACTTGGGTGCAATGGCCAAGCGCGTGGTAACTGTGGCCCAGATGCAAGCATGGGATTAATGTTGAATGCCTTACAACAATTTGCCCCAATTAACACGCGTGGTTTTAAGCCATTTAACATCGTCATTTGGCAAAAAGCAGTTGCCTCTTATGCGCAATTAGTTGGGCTTGCGTCGGATGAAATGCTCTTTGGTAAGGCGCATTCTAGGCAACAATCTTTACGCACCGTGCCAGTTAAAGGTGATGTGAGTGAACTATTGAGCTCGGGTGTAGCGTTTCAACGAGTTGCCCATCAAATTTGTTCAAAGCCTGAAATATGGCAAGGTTTGTTTGATCAATATAATACACGCCGCGCTGCTGTCATAATTGAGGTGAAACGATTAGTAACGCGTTATATGCGTGATTATTTGCGTGAAGCAAATCAACTCGGTAATGGTTTAAATTTAGCTTATGATCAAGCGATACGTCAATGGACAAGTTTATCGACAGTAGATTTCCCAATAATTTATACTGTTCCTAAAGATGGAATTCCATTTTCTCGTTGGAGAACCATTTCAGCCCCAGCTGATGCGAACACTTTTTTTGGTTTCTGTGATGCTAATCAAACACAAGGATTCATTCCTCCTGAATTTATCAATGGTGGGTCGAACATTGATTTTACGCAAACTGCAATTTTCTTTTTAGCATTCTGTGCGCATACGCATCATAATGATCAGCATCAACATAACTGTCGTCTACAGCAAGCCGAAGATTGCACCAAAAGAACTATTGATGGAATAACACAATTAGATCTATCTAATTTTAATCCGGCCGCGACTGTGTTGCTCAATCGCTTTGCTGCTCTGGCTGATTTACAAGCGCACCAAGGACAATACGCCAATATTCAATTTAATTTCACTAATACGTCTTCGCCGTTAGTTCAACACCCTCGAACAGTTCTTGTTGAACCCGACCCTAAAAATAATCCGCTAAATCAATATACATTATTGTTGACTGATCCACTTAAATCCGTTTTGGAAAGTACTTTAAGTCAAGATGTTAAAAATGGTGAAGCAAGACGTTTGTGGGATATTGCTTATGTTTTTAGCACACATGGTCCTATGACGGTACACACAGTATTGCGTTTGAGTCCACCTGTGCGTTCTCATTTTGGTAGTGCTGAGGAAATTGTTATTTCTTCAAAAGAAATATCATCGATTATTTTAGATAATCACCTTCAAGATGGTGCTTCATGTACTGCTTGGGATCATGATGGCATATTGTCGATAATGGATAGGACCTATCCTGCAATTGCATGTTTTGAAGAAAGTTTGCAGGGTAAAAATGTAACTGACATAACGTATCAAGATCATGTACCTGCAGCTTTACGGCAAATATATGCTGATGCAGCGCGTGATGCAATGAAAGTACAAGAAACTGATTTCATCACCTATGTCCATCAAAAACTGTATCAGGATGCACAAGATATCGGAACGACCCTCTATGCATTGTTTGAGGATTTGAATGCGGCAAAAGCAATGGCACAAAGTGCGGTGTATATGTTTTTTAACTACGATTATATTCAAACACAGGCTTTTCGCCATCCACATTTGCCTGCAAGTCATGAGTTTTTGGCTCAGCTTGCTGATGTACCTTCACAGATCATCACTGTTGGTATGCAAGACGATGCTCGTGGCATTCAAGAATTCCAAGATGCTGTTCTTGCTCGAGTCAATCAAACAAAATCTAAGGCGCCGGGATCATTGCCATTTGGTATTTATCCAGTCGATGCAGCCGTCAAAATGTTAAATAATACCCAGGCAGCGCTTTCACTTCGTGAAAGTTTAATGAAAATGCAACTGACACATAAAAGAATTGTAGATGGAGCATCCGTTAATACCATTCGTTCTGTGATTATTGATGGTGTTAGAGTGCGGGTTTCACCGATGAGTGTTTCTAGTTTGCTAGGTTCTTCTATTGTTTTAAAGAGCCAAGTAAGTGCGGAGCAATTTTTGAATATGACGCAAGCGGATAGATACTTGTTAGGTTCCTTGCCTGAAACGACAAGTGAGCCACCACCATACTTCGCATTTGACGATAGTAGTTTGCGTCTGATAATGAGCTTGATTGAGAATTGTGATGTTGAATTTGATGCTGGTGAAAATGCATTTCAGTTATCCAATATCAAGTTAAAGGATGTCAGTGCACGGGATATCTATACAACCTTGGTGACAATGAGTGAGCGATTTGATTTGAAAGACGGAGTTGTGCTTTTCAAACAACTAGGTATAAATCCACAGCAGTTAGATGCTGATGATAATAATATTTTGCATCTTGCTGTTCTTCAAGAAGAGTCGGTTTCATTTATTGAAGATATTATAAATTTATATTCTGTATCCGATAAAGTGAATAACAAAGAGGGACAATCATTGTTGGATTTATGCGTAAACAGTCAAAGTTCGCAATATCAGCGACGATTAGGTTCTTTATTGATTTCAAATCATGTTTTTGATTACAAGCCAGAAAATCGTGAAAAAGTGCGGCAACTTGTAGACAATATTATTGCTAGCAAAGCGACCATTACTGACGATGGAGATGTGTGTGAATTTGCTTTGGAATTAGGTGTGATTTGCATTAATGAAGACTCTGCTAGCACGCAATTGCTTGCACCACTACCATTTAGAGCATTATCACAAGGCTTCTCGTTGTTGGGGTCCAGTTCGAAAGATTCGACTGATTTTGCTAGCGATAAAGGTATTTCAGATTCCTCAATTGATCCAAGAGATGCATTTAGCCAATTGAATAGTGCTTTGCAATTATTGGATGTTGGGGTGCGTTGGTTTCGAAAATGGCGTTTGGAAAAAGTAGATGAGAAAGTTGGACAAGCATCACCAATGGTTGGGCTTGTTTCTCAAGAGGAATGTAGAGAGCGCATAGGTCAGCTTGAAAAAATCCTTGATCGCCATGAACAAGCCATACTGGGAGGCGTGCACTCTAGTGGATATGCGTTTCGTAAAATGTCTTTAGAGGAATTTAGAGTAGATTGTCGAGAGCTTATTGGTGCCTATAAAGCGAGTGATAATACTTTGCCAGCACGTCTTGAAGATTTAGAGGGTGATATTGAGTATTTTGTTGGGCAATTTACTCAATACCCAATAAATACGACGTCCTCTGATATTGAGCAATCTGCAACATTCCACGGTGAACATCGCAATATACTGTTCGCGGCACCAGTGGATGTATTTAGAACTGATAATGGCACCACAGCAGCAGATTGGATTACAGCAGGTCAACAATGGGTGCCAGCGCAACTCAATAGATAGCAACATCTAAAAAAGATTCTGTTAAAGTTGAGTGTCTTGGGGGGGGGGAGCCATCCTCCCCATTTTTTTTCTGGCTGCCACAAAAGGGTCGGGTCACCTTAGTCTCTTTTTCAAGATTTAACATGACCCAACACGCTCCCTCCAATTATGGAGCGATATATAGTTCGCTGTTATTTTAGCTACTTTACCGGTTGAATATTACTTTGATGGTTTGATGCACGCATAAATAAGATACAAGGATGCAAGTCCTACAATAGAGTAGACAATCCTTGCTATATTATGTGAATCGCTGAAGATAAATTGAACTAAATTGAAATCAAAAAAGCCAACTAATCCCCAGTTTAAACCACCAACGACCACCAATATGGTACATATCCAATCGAGGGTGCTCATTTTACACATTTCACTCTCCTCATAGTTTCACTATTACCGTTAGTAATTATAGCTAATACATGATCATAGTTTAGTCAGAAAGGGTTTTATCTATATGATTTATATGGGGAAATAATTTTGCATTTGACAGCTGTTTTCTCGGGGGGCTAACTTATTGATTTGTTCGGTGAGAAATAGGCTATAATCTGATACAGCAAGAAACCAAGGAGAGCTAGCATGAGCGAAGAAAAAAACTGTGAATGTGTTTGTGACTGTTGTCAGCAGCAGTGTTGCCAGGAAGCCCAGCAATCCTGTTGTGAACAGTGTCAATGTTGTGATTAAGAGCTTGGCCTAACAACGATATTCACAGCATTAATGATCTTAGGGGCTAGAGCAGCCCTAAGGTCTTGTAATAGGTTAGGAGCAAGAAAGCGCAGTTTAGTTGCCCAAGCAGCGCTGGTGACTGAAATAGACAGCGTATTTTCTTGAACATTCATGACCCGATAGTGATTAGCGAGTTCCGCTGGAATTAGATCGCCGATCACCTGGTGCACATGATCGATAAATTTAGCCCGCCCTACAATATGCCCCAATAGGCTATGCTCCAATACTTCCCTAAGGGGTTGCGGATCGCGCTCGGTTGGATTAGTTTTATCAGTTTGCATAGGCGCTATTGTATGCGAGAATGTCCCATTTAACCAGGTATTAGCAGGAAACATATCACTAATGATTACAAGTATGTTTAAGAGAGTATTCGGCACGCGGAATGAGCGGATTTTACGAGGCTATCGGAAATTGGTAGCGCAAATCAATGCGCTAGAGCCAAAAATGGAGGCCTTGAGCGATGAGCAGCTGAGCGCAAAGACGGGCGAGTTTCGTCAGCGTTTGGATCAGGGTGCTACGGTTGACTCCTTGCTGCCGGAAGCGTTTGCAGTGGTGCGCGAAACGAGTAAGCGTACGCTAGGCATGCGGCATTTTGATGTGCAGTTGATTGGTGGCATGGTGTTGCACCAAGGTAAGATTGCTGAGATGCGCACCGGTGAAGGTAAGACATTGATGTCGACATTACCTGTTTACCTGAATGCTTTGAGCAGCGAAGGTGTTCATGTTGTTACGGTTAACGACTACTTGGCGAAGCGCGATGCGGAGTGGATGCAGCCTATTTATGATTTTCTAGGTATGACAGTGGGCGTTAATTTAACGGGTATGGATCCTAATGTTAAACAAGAATCTTATGCCGCTGATATCACTTACGGAACGAACAATGAATTTGGTTTTGATTATTTGCGCGATAATATGGTGTTTGATTTAGATGAGCGTGTGCAGCGCCCATTACATTTTGCAGTTATTGATGAAGTGGATTCCATTTTAATTGATGAAGCAAGAACACCGTTAATTATTTCTGGTCAAGCAGAAGAGTCATCCGATCTTTACGCTAAAATCAATACACTCATTCCTCATCTTGAAAAACAAGAAATGGCAGAAAATCAAAAAGAAGAGGAAGTGCCAGAAGATCAGCGTCGTGATTATTATTTAGATGAAAAAAATCGCCAAGCATATTTAACCGACTTGGGGCATCAAAAAATTGAAGGCATGTTGGTTAAAGAAGGCATATTAAACGAAGGTGAAAGCTTATACGACGTGCGCAATATTACGATGATGCATTATATTATGTCTGCTTTGCGTGCGCATACACTGTATCAACGTGATGTTCATTATGTGGTGAAAAACAATGAAGTCATTATTGTGGATGATCATACGGGTCGATTAATGCCGGGTCGTCGTTGGTCAGAAGGGTTGGATCAGGCGGTTGAGGCGAAAGAAAATGCGTCTATACAGCTGGAAAACCAAACGCTCGCAACGATTACATTTCAAAACTATTTCCGTTTATATCAAAAATTATCTGGAATGACTGGTACGGCAGATACGGAAGCGTTTGAGTTCCAGAAAATTTATGGTTTAGAGGTTATTGTTATACCAACCAACAAGCCGATGGTGCGTGATGATAGGCAAGACATTATTTTCTTGACGGAGAAAGAAAAATTTAAACATATGTTAGAAGACATTAAAAAATGCTATGAAAAACGACAACCAGTGCTGGTAGGTACAGCATCGATTGAAAATTCTGAAAAGATCTCACACTTTTTAAATCAGTCTAATATCCATCACGAAGTATTAAATGCAAAGCAACATGAGCGTGAAGCGAAAATTATTGCTGAAGCTGGCCGTCCGGGCAATATCACGATTGCTACTAACATGGCGGGTCGTGGTACGGATATTGTGTTGGGTGGTAATATTGAGGTTGAAATTGAAGAGTTAGATAATCCAACCGAAGAACAAATACATCAATTAAAATTAGATTGGCAGCGGCGCCATGATGAAGTATTGCAAGCAGGTGGCTTGCATGTTTTGGGTACTGAGCGTCATGAGTCGCGGCGTATTGATAATCAGTTGCGAGGTCGTTCGGGTCGTCAGGGTGATGCGGGTAGTTCGCAATTTTATTTGTCGTTAGAAGATAACTTGCTGCGTATTTTCGCGGCAGAGCGTATGGGTAATATGATGCGCAAATTAGGTATTAAAGAAGGGGATGTGATTCAGCATCCTTGGATTAATAAAGCGATTGAAAATGCACAGCGTCGTGTAGAAGGGTTGAATTTTGATATTCGCAAAAATTTATTGGAATACGATGATGTTGCAAATGATCAACGCAAGGTGATTTATCAACAACGTTTTGAATTACTGCAATCGGAAAACATTTCAGGAACGGTAAATGGCGTCCGTGAAGAATCGGTTGAAGGTATGATTAGCAAATACGTTCCCCCGCAAAGTTTAGAAGAGCAGTGGGATATTCTAGGGTTGGAGCGACAAATTCATGAAGATTTTAATTTGAAGTTAGATATTAGTGGTTGGTTAGAAGCGGATGATCAACTGCATGAAGAAACCTTGCATGAGAAAATTCTTGAAGAAGTTGCCAAAGCCTATGATAACAAGCAGGCAGATGTTGATCCTGAGGCGATGCGTCAAATTGAAAAATCGATCATGCTGCAAATTTTAGATAGTCATTGGAAAGATCATTTGGCAGCAATGGATCATTTGCGTCAAGGTATTCACTTGCGTGGTTATGCGCAACAAAATCCAACGCAAGAATATAAGCGGGAATCTTATTCCTTGTTTACTGAGTTGTTAGATAATATTAAATATGAATTTGTATCTACGCTAAGCAAGGTGGAGTTGGTGCCAGAAGAACAGCAAGCGTATCAGGCACCAGTGATGAGTCGGCCGCAAATGCATTTTAATCATGCTGAATTTTCGGGTATGCCTGGCGATGCGATGCAAGCTGCTGAAGCTGAGACAGCTGTTTTGGAGGGGGAGCCGGAAACACAACAACCGTATGTGCGCGAAGCGCCGAAAGTAGGGCGTAATGACCCATGTCATTGTGGTTCAGGAAAAAAATACAAACAGTGTCACGGTAAAGTATCTTAAATCAAGTGAGTGATTCAATAGTTCGAGTGGTCGTGGGTATTATAACCCGCGACCACTCTATTTTAATTGCGAAGCGTCATGATCATGTGCATCAAGGTGGTTTGTGGGAGTTTCCTGGTGGAAAAATTGAAACTGGCGAAACAGAATATGAAGCGCTATGTCGTGAGTTATTAGAAGAAGTTAATATTCATGTTCAATCCGCAGAAAAATATTTTAATCATTGCCATCAATACTCAGACAAGCATGTTGAGTTATGTGTTTGGACTGTGACGGCTTTTGATGGTGACGCACAGGGTGTTGAGGGTCAAGAAATACAATGGGTGCGTGTTGACGAATTGGATTATTACTCTTTTCCTGCTGCAAATCAGGTGATTCTTGCAAAGTTGTTTTTACCGCAAACTTAATACGGAACCACGCACGCCGGTAAGCGATTAAAAACCGCTGGCTCACTAAACATATATTTTTTATAAAACTATCTGGCACCACCGTCGAAAACATGCATCTTTGCAGAGCTGTTGTCAGGGGGCATTAAGCCCGGCAGCAACTCAATTCAAACTCAATATCTTTGCGTGCTTGAGAGGCTTTTATACCTTCATCAGAAAAGTTGGGAGAAAGAAAGCGAACCACAAGACGATGCCGACCGACACTAAATTCAGGATAGACTTTGAGGCTGCGATCTAAACTAATGCGCACAAGCTGGCAGGGCAATGTTGGGTTGAGAGATTGTTGATAAAAACCATTGCTAGCGATTTGAGGTTGCGGTGGTGATGTATCACGTACTAGTTTTAAAATTAAATGCGCTGCAGAATATAAATGGTCAAGCTCTTGAGTCCAGTTTTTTATATCCTGGATGCGATCTTCGGCAGAGCTTGCTAACCATAAAGCGTAAGCAGGTGATTTATAGTTGCAAGGGCCAGCAGGGTTGTTTAATTGCAGACGTACCTGATTGAGAAACTCATTGCAACGCAAGCTTTCAGCGATGCGAGAGCCGCGTTGATGAAACTGTAATGACAGTTTATCGAGCTTGGCCAAAGTGGTATGTAGCCTTCCTTGATTCACTTGTGGAAATTGTTCAAGTTGTGCGAGGCTTGTTGATAGCTGCCCAAGTGTCTGTGTCATTTTAGATTTTAAGTCAGGACGGTCAATCACGTTAAGTGTTTTTAACAACGCCTGCATGGAGGCTCTGCTTTCTGACTCAGTTGTTCCTTCGATATTATGATTGAGTTGTCGGTAGAGGTGCTCTAGTCGGAGGCAAATGCGCATCGGATCATTGATGGGCTGTTCGAAGATAATCTTTTGTGAGACAGCGTTCGTTGTTGTTTTTGCTGTTTTAGGCGCATCCATTTGCGTGACTCCAGCTGTGTTTTCATATCGTTAGTACGTCAGCATGAATAATAGCATGTATTGGTATGAATTATAAGTGATTTAGTTTGTTGGTGATTGACAGAGGGTGTGGTTTCGTCGTTAGCTGTTCACCAGCCCAAGATATTCTTGATGCAGCTTATCAACCTTTTCTTTAAGGTTTCCAAGGCTTGAATTATTGATAATCACATCATCTGCCATCAGTAATTTGGCTTTGCGATCACTTTGTGAGTCGATAATTGCTTGTATATGCGCTTCACTTGCTTGATCTCTCTCTTTAGCACGCTGGATTTGTAATTCTTTTGGAGTATCGATCACCAATACTCTATCGATGTAGTCGATACTTTTTGCTTTGGCGAGTAGTGGAATAACAGCAATACAATATGGTGAGCTAGAGTGACGTATTGCTTCAGCCATCTTTTGTCTAATCATTGGGTGTAGTAATGATTCCAACCATAAGCGCTCGGCTTCATCATTAAATACAATATGTCGAAGCTGCTTGCGATTCATGCTGCCGTCCGGGTTTACAATTTTTGCACCAAAACGATCCGCAATGTTTTTGAGGGCGGGAGTGCCGGGTTCTGTGATTTGACGAGCAATAATATCCGCATCAATGATATCAATACCGTGTTCAGAAAAAAAATCAGCAACTGTGCTTTTGCCACTGCCAATACCGCCTGTTAATCCAATGCAGAGCATTAGCGCACGGCCTTTTGAATCAGGGCTAATAAACTTGGACCATACATTAAAGTTACCCAACCGCCAATTGCTAAAAATGGGCCAAAAGATAATGGTTGTTGCCGCGTTAATTTCTTATTTAACATCATAATGCTGCCGACAATAAGCGCTGCGATCGTAGCAAAAATAACGATATTTAATATATTATAAACACCCATCCAGGCACCTAGCATCGCTAGCATTTTGAAATCGCCATGCCCCATGCCATCAACCTTGCGAATAAACTTAAATACATGTGCAATGGCCCACAATAATAAGTAGCCCATAATCGCGCCTAAAATTGCTTGATTAGGGTTGGCAAACATGAAAAACACAGAACTCAATAAGCCCAACCACAATAATATATAGACAATGGTGTCTGGTAGAATTTGTTCGTTGATATCGATAAAGCTTAAAACGATTAACCCCCACGTGAACATAGTGGCAACCACAGCTTTTTCAGTGAGTCCAAAGTGCCAAAATACGAGTACGGTTAATGCAGCACACAAAATTTCAACAAAGGGATAGATCGGTGAGATCGATTTTTTACAGTTCGCACATTTTCCACCAAGGATTAAATAGGTAAGGACAGGGATATTATGCCAAGCTTTTATTGGCGCATGGCATTGTGGGCAGCGTGATCGTGGTTTAATAAGATTGAATGGCTCAACGTTTTCTTCAGCCGGTAGGTTTAAAAATTCATGACACTCTTGTTTCCATTCGCGTTTTAGAATGATGGGGTATCGATAAATAACGACATTTAGAAAACTACCTACTACAAGACCCAAGAGCGCGACAAAAATAAGTGTGAGCCAAAGGTTACTATTTAGAACATCAATCATTGTAGACATCAGACAACCATACCAATTTGAAATACAGGTAAATACATAGCAATGATAATCGTACCTATCAATGCTGCCAGAATAATCATAATGACAGGCTCCAGCCATTTGCTCAAGTTTTCAATTAGAGAATCAAATTGCTCTTGGTAAGTGAGAGTGATTTGCTGAAACATGGCATCAAGATTTCCTGTTGCTTCACCAATGGATATCATTTCCACTATTCTTTGTGGAAAAATATCGACTTGAATGAGTGCTTGCTGCAAGCTCAACCCAGATTTTAGATGCATAACGGCTGTTTCCAATGCACGTTGATAATAAGTTAAACCAATGCAGCTGGCCGTTGCTTCCAGTGCTTGATGTATGGGGACGCCAGCTCGCAGAGTGGTGGCCGTCATTTGCGACCAGCGAGCGAGCATGGCTGTGTTGATAATCGGACTGATTAATGGTGTATGTTTCAATGCATGTTGCAATCCTTGCTGGAATGTTGAACTGTGCCGGTAATAAAAAACGGGCATGATAATGCTTAGTAATACGATAATTAATACAACATACCATTGCTGAGTAATCAAGTTTGCGCAGCTGACAATAATTCGAGTCAGTAGTGGTAGTTGGGCGCCAAAATCGCTAAAAATACTTTCGAACTGTGGTACAACAAACAATAATAATGCCAGAGTAATACATAGTGATGCGCATAAGACGATAAGAGGGTAGCTTAAAGCACGCAGTAGTTGGCTACGTATCTTGTTTATTTTCTCTTGGTATTGGGCTAACTCTATTAAGGTGTTTCCGAGCGTGCCTGTTTGCTCCCCCGTTTTGATCATAGCAATGGTGATGGTGTCGAATAAATTTTGTTTGCTGAGCGCATCTGCAAAACTTATACCTTGTTCTAAATGTTGTTGTGTGGTGTTGATTATCGATTGCATATCGCCATCTTGTTGATAGGCACTGTTTAAAAGTATGAGTGCATGATTGATATTAATATTGGTGCGTAAAAGTGTAGCAATCTCTCGAATAAAATTGTGTTGGGATTGAGATTTGGTGGTTTTTTGAGAGAATGAAATTGAAATATCAGTTTGTTGTTTAATGCTAAGCAGTGTTAGATCTTTATCTTGAAGCTCTTTTTTTAATGTGCTCAAATTTTTTGAAACATGTTTGCCAATAACGCACATGCCGCTTGCATCGACAGCTCGCCAACTAAAGTGAATTTTTTTAACAAACACGTTCAACCTCTGCTTGAGTCGTTATTTTTTCACTCACCAATTTTTCAGCGTGTTCTTGTAGTGTTCGCATTCCTGCATTGACCGCAGCAGCTTTTAGCATATTTGCATCGCTGCCTTTAACAATGAGATTTTGCAATTCCGTATTAATTGGTAATAGTTCATAAATACCGGTGCGGCCTGAGTAGCCATCAACACAGTGCTTGCAGTCTTGTGACTGCTTTTTATTGCAGTATGTGCACGATCGTCTAGCAAGACGTTGCGCTACGACACACTTCAGGCAAGATGCAATATTAAAATAGCTAATGCCGATGTTGTGCAGTCGGTTAATAGATTCGACGGTATTGTTCGTATGTAAAGTAGCAATTACCAAATGACCTGTTTGCGCAGCTCTTATTGCCATAGCAGCAGTTTCTTCGTCACGTATTTCACCGATCATGATAATGTCTGGGTCTTGACGCAGCAGGCTTCTTAATGCCTGTGCAAAATCGAGTCCTAACGCATGATTAACGCTGATTTGATTGATGCCGTTAAGTTGTATTTCAACAGGATTTTCAACGGTGGTGATATTTTTGGTTTTATAGTCTAGCTGTTGGAGTGCTGCGTAGAGTGTAATGGTTTTTCCACTGCCAGTTGGGCCGGTTACTAAAATCAGCCCTTGTGAGTGCTGCAATGCGGATAAAAACAATTGTTCTTGTTTCGGTGTCATGCCGAGTTGATGGATGTGTAGCAATTGTGTTTGTGTGTCTAAAATCCGTATGACAGCTTTCTCGCCAATAATGGTGGGGCAAAAATTAACTCGGCAATCACGTTGAATGCCTAATAATGAAGTAAATTGAAAGCGCCCATCTTGTGGCTTGCGGCGCTCAGCAATATCGAGGTCTGCTAGAATTTTTAAACGAGAGTTGATGCTTTTTGATAGATGTGCGGGTAATGTCAGTATTGTATGCAGCAAACCATCAATGCGCATGCGGATACAATAAATGTGTGCAAAATTTTCAAAGTGAATGTCTGAGGCTTTTTGGTGAACGGCATCGCTGACGATTTGCTCCACTAGCGCAGTAATAGAATAATCGTTTTCGTTAGTTTCTATTTGCATCATACTTTTATATAGTGATTCAGATAAGAGATGGTTAATAATTTTCAAAAGGGGCTCACAAGCAGCAAATACTATTTTTATTTTTAAGCTAGCTTTAAATTCAATGGTTTCAATAACTGAAAAACTCTTTGGGTCGCAAATAGCCAGTGTTAAATTATTGTTAATTTTTGATAAGGGCAGTATCCAGTGTTTTTTAATAAGATCAATGTCAATGCTATTGACGGGACATTGTTCGGCATCATAAAAATGCAAGTCAACAATAGGCAAACCAAAAAATTGCGAGCAGGCATCGGCGATAGTTTGAGCGCTAATAATCCCACGGGCAGCTAAGTAAAGCGGTAAAGGTTGGCCAGACTCGTTTGCACATTGGTTGGCTGTAGTAAGCTGACTAACATCGATGCCGTTATGCTCTAATGCTTGTATTAAGCCTAAATTATTTTGCATAACCTGCCACCACACCACCACCGCTAGCTTGCCACGTAAGTACATCGTTGATTGAAATAGGTGTGAGCACATAGCTATCTTTAGATTTAATACCATATTTCGTTTTAGGTGTGATGTTAATAATGCCATTGTTGTTAACGTTAATTGCCTCTACTAAACCTGCACCACTGCCTGAAGGAATGGCCGGTGGAACACCATTCTCACCCGCCTGGCATTCATTTAGCGTTCCTATAATTTGATAGCATTCCTCCACGCCGATTTTAAAGGGTGCAGCAGCTTGCACAATCTCAGTATAATGCGCGCGGCGGGTGTAATTCTTATAAGATGGAATAGCAATAGCCACGAGAATACCGATGATCGCAATAACGATCATGAGTTCCATTAGTGTAAATCCGGTATAGCGAGTTTTCATTGATTTGCCTCTTAACCATTGGGTGCTAAGAGCATATTCGTTATTGCATATCACACTCAATACCGGAAAAAATACGGTAGTGGTTTTGGGTGCCCCGGTCGATGTAATTCAGTTGATAGAGCAACTAATTCGTAATCAGTAGAGCCTGTTCCAGCATGGTTTTAGCCGGGGTCGGGCATTCGATTTGTCTCCATGGAGAAATAATTCATTATAATCAACAACCTACAGCTTATCTTTATTTAACCATCAGCCTATTTTAAAAACAATTAAAATTCAACTAGTTAGAGCTTTTTTATTTCTCTACAAATAGGAAATGGGTTTATTTCGCATGAAACTAGAAAAAAACTCTAGTTTCGTGTATATTTCAGTTATGAGTAAAACATTCAAAGACTGGTTATTGGGTTGGAAAAAAGCTTACCTGCGCGATGTGGATTTGCAGGTATTTTTTCACGATCAGCACCAAAAACGTTACGATGCCGTTAAATATGCTATTAGGCATGGTTTTTTAAAATCCATTCGTCGTGGTCTTTACCTCATTACCTTTCCGCATAAAGCACCAGAATATGAACCTTTTGAGCTTGCACAAGTTATCTATGGCCCTTCTTATATTAGCTTTGAATCGGCGTTGTCTTACCATGGGTGGATACCTGAGGCAGTTTATAGCACCACTTCTGCGACTACACGACGAACAAAAAAATTTGAGACGGTGATCGGTTTGTATAGCTACCACCACACGCCTGAAAAAATGTTTTTCCAATATGTAGAACGTGTTGAGTCTGCAGGTTACATTTTTCTTATAGCAGCTCCCTGGAAAGCATTGGCCGATTATATTTATGCCCGTAAAACAGATTGGGATTCACTTCAAGATCTGTATAATGATTTACGTATTGAAGAAGAGGATATTCAATCTAGTGATTTGGTATGTTTAAAAGCATTATGCAAAGACTACCCATCTAAACGCGTACAAACTGTTTTAAAAAAATTACTGAAGGACATTTCAAAGTGAGCATTAAAATCATTGAAGATAGAATTGCTTATTATCGTCCAGCCAATAAGCGAGATAAGATAAATGCTTTAAAGGAAATTGCTCAGGAAATTGCTCTATCAGCACTCAGCCGAAGCGGCTTCTTTAAGGTGGGTGCCTTTCATGGTGGTACTTGCTTACGTATTGCATATAATCTACCGCGCTTTTCTGAAGATTTGGATTTCATTTTATATAAAAAAGACGTGGATTTTATATGGCAACCATATATCAAAGAGATTGAAACTGAATTTGGGTTATATGATCTATCGTTGAATGTTACCGATCGCTCAAAGGCAAATCAAACTGTTAAAAAAGCTTTTTTAAAAGAAAATTCTTTCGGAAAAATTTTGAACTTACAATATGAGAGGAATGCATCAGACAAACAAGTTATAACGATAAAATTAGAAATAGATACTGCTCCACCACGGGGCTCAGTCTTTAAAAATAAAATTGTAGATTTCCCATCACCATTTTCGATAACAATACAAAATACAGAAAGTTTATTTGCTGGAAAAATTCATGCACTTTTGTGTCGCACCTATGTAAAGGGTCGAGATTGGTATGACTTCATTTGGTATGTCACTCAAAAGGCAGATATTAATTATAAGTTATTAAGTGCCGCCTTATTTCAACAAGGTCCTTGGCGCGGGAAAGACTTAGTTGTTAATAAAGAGTGGCTCATCGAACATTTAGAAAAAAAGATCAAGACTATTGATTGGAAAGTAGCAAGAAACGATGTCATTAACTTCATCAAACC
>JAJFJO010000324.1 GCA_021774015.1 Gammaproteobacteria bacterium | reverse complement strand
TCAGTTTTACATGATGCTTTTTACAAAGCGTCGTTAGTGTAGCAAGCGCTTTATCCCATTGCTTTTGCGGTGCATGAGGGAAAATAACCGCACATTCTAATAACTTTCCTGTACCATCAATAACCACTGTTTTTACACCGGTACGAAATCCAGGGTCAAGGCCTAATACCACATGGTTACCCGCTGGCGCTGCCATAAGTAAATTTTTCAAGTTATCCCGAAATACATTAATGGCCTCTTCATCTGCTTGTGTTTTGAGCTCTACCATCAGCTCAAGCTCAAGCTTCATTTGCAATTTCACTTTCCATGCCCAAACAACTGTCTGCCACAACCAATGACTCTCTGATAACGCTGTTGAAATAGCAAACGTTTTAGCAATTAAGATATGACAATCTTTGTGCGCTGTATCCTCTTCAAAATCGATTTTAAGCTGTAAAAATTTTTCTTTGCGCCCACGAAAAATAGCTAATAAACGATGCGAAGGAATTTTGCTAATTTTTTCATTGAAATCGAAATAATCAGAAAACTTAGCACCCTCTCCTTCTTTATTTTTTGCAACTTTACTAAAAATGACACCCTGCTTCCAAAACACATCACGTAATTGTTGCAATAAATCTGCATTTTCAGCAAACATTTCTATTAAAATATGACGCGCGCCTTCAAGCGCAGCGGCAATATCAGCAACCCCCTTACCTGCATTCACATAGGGTTCTGCACTTTGCTCAGGGTCAGCATCAATATTTTTCATCAAGTGCTGTGCAAGCGGTTCAAGCCCCGCTTCTACAGCAATTTGCGCCTTTGTTCGACGCTTTGGTTTATACGGCAGGTAAAGATCTTCAAGCCGCGTTTTTGTTTCTGCACTTAAGATCTCTTTCTTCAACTCGGGCGTTAACTTGCCCTGCTCTTCAATAGAATTTAATATCGTTTTTTGCCTATCGAGCATTTCTTTTAAGTAGGTGAGTCGCTCATATAATTGTCGTAAATCTGTATCGGATAAACCACCCGTTGCTTCTTTTCGATAGCGGGCTATAAAAGGAACAGTTGCTCCTTCATCGAGCAAATCTATGGTTGCCTCAACTTGGTTAGTTTTTATATTAAGCTCTTTGGCGATAGTTTGGACAATATTCAAAATGACCTCCTTATTCAGAAATTACCAAAAGGTTAATCCAACCTATCTATGAGGTCAATTGAAAACTTCCTTATATTTAAGGGGCAAACAAGCCGGAGTATACGTGTTATCTAAGATGCAGTTCCTACATCCCCACAATCTCTATCTGCAAACTATTCAGCAAAGAAACTACTTCTGGGAAAGAAAATTTTGCGTGCTTAATATTGTTGGTATCCAGATCAATCTGGTAATTAGTAGCGTCACTAAAGTCCGCCTTCTCTAATTGAGTGTGTACAAACTGACTCTGATAAAAATCAGTAGATGTAAAATTGCTGTGGGATAAGATTGCTTCTCTAAAATCAACATCGTGTGCTTTACACGACTCAACAACCATTTCAGTTAAGTTCAAAGCGAAAAACGAGCTATGACTAACATCACATTCATAAAATTTAATTGAACTGTTCAGCTTCACCAATGGCCACCTTGCGTTGGCCCAATTAACGCCTAAAATCTTACATTTATCAAACACCACCTCATTAAGCATTGCACTTGCAATATCCATAGAGCTCAAATTGCAACCAACAAACTCGCAATCAACCAATTTAGCGCCACTAAAATCAGCCTCACTAAGATCACATCGAACAAATTGGCAGTTAGAGAAATATTTGCTACTAAAATTTTTTCCTTTGAACTCCAGCTCTTTGAATGATTGATTTAAATATTCTTTACACGCCGGGTCATATGTATTCATAAAAAGACTCCAATACTGCAATCAATTAAACACAAACTTCTCTTGGTTTATTCATAAGCCAATGCAAATGTTTTTTCACTGTAGGCCACTCATTTGCGATAATGCTATAAACACAAGTATCACGTAATGTTTTATCTGGCATAATCATATGATTACGTAATATACCATCAAATTTAGCACCTATCCTTTCTATTCCTCGCCGACTTTGATGATTATGAAAATGTGTCCGAAATTCTACAGCATTACAATTCATTGATTCAAAGGCATGAGTCAGTAATAACAATTTAGATTCTGTATTTATACCGGTGCGCTGCACACTTTTACGATTCCACGTCCCACCAATTTCTAAGCGACAATTTATCGGATCAATATTAAGGTAGGCTGTCATACCGGCCACCTTACCAGTTACACTATCAATCGTTACAAATGGAAGGATTTTTTGCTTTTCCTGAAGATCAAGCCTACGAGCAATTTCATCTGCCATTTTATGGGGTTCTGGAATATGCGTATACCATAAATTCCATAGCTCACCATCTTTCACTGCCTCAATAAGGCCATCAAGATGATCATATGATAAAGGCTCCACAGTGCAACAGTTACCATACAGCATTATCGGTTTAAACCATGTCATCAGCGTTACCCTTTTTTAATATTAACTTTCTTAAGCACCAAATGTGGGTGCCGACCTAACAATGCAAATATATGCGCAAGACTTGCTAAGGTCAAATTTGCTTCGCCCTTTTGAATTTTAGCAACCTGAGTTGGACTGATGCCCAAACGACGGACAAGTTCATTAAAACCAATTTTCTCTTGCTCCATATATTTAGACACCGCTTTGGCAATATCATCTTGCAAAGATTTTAATGCCAGATATTCCAATTTGGCATGTTGCTCAATATCCGCAATTTCTTTTTTATTTAATCTTTTTTTTAGATACTCATTGAAATTTTTTGTTTTCATATTAGATACTCCTCAACTTTTGAACCAGCCAAAGCCATTTGCCTTTCTCGAGCAATTTTTATAGTAACTAGGTGTGTACAAATAGGCGCGATGTCATCCCGGAATTTAGTGCTTGTTGGCGAGCTTGCGAGCCTTACAAGCACTTAATATCCGGGATCCACCAATTTTTAAAGCACTAGATCCTGGATATTAAAATTCTCTAACGCTCGCAAGCTCGCGAAGATAATCTAAATTCCGGAATGACATTGTAGTACGAATAACTCACCTCGTGTTCATTTCCGAGATGAGACTCCTTGTCAAGACCACCCTCAGACCAACACTCTAGCCGCCATAACTCCATTTAAGACTCCTCCGGTACATTATATAGTAGTACTTTTAAAAAAAGCAACCGCTTTATTTGAAAATATCAGCATTCATGGGAAATGATCATATAAGGAAAAGCTAACATCTGTCACTACGTTAGTAGTTAAACCTGGAAAACGCAGTTAAGCCACGCTTATCAACAAAACAGCGATTGTATTTTGTACTATAATGTTAATTGGTGGATGTATACCGAGTAAATTAACTTAGTGAAATAATCCGTCACTGCTGCTAATTTTTTAATTAACAAAAAACAAATTTCAAGATATATTAAAATGAAAGCACATATCTTAATACTTATTACATCACTATCTTTCATCCTATCCATAAGCACCTTCGCCCTAAAAAAATATGGGAACCTTTTTCTGTTACATTACACAATTCAAGTCAAGCATACTTGCTTGTAAAAGGAACCAGTTATCACGGCGGTTGTGCTACACATGTTTCTCCAGTGCAGTGGGTAAAAAAACCTAAAGGCCTCAACCCTGGTAATAATGCAACATGGTCGCTCAAATACGCCAAGTCTGATAAAGTGTGTGATGAAGCTGTCGTTATTATGTTTCAAGCGCTTGACAATAAAAAACTAGCTTATGATACATGCATACTAACTTTTTTCTCCGGCCAGGCTGGCGCCTTTCCAGGAATAAGCATGAACTGCCTAAACAAAACACTTAAGCTAGCTTATACCCACAATTTAAATCCAAATGAACCAAGATTCCCTCAATTTAAATCAACAGTAGTTGATGCAAACCCTAAACCATAAGGCAATCATATTTCCATACCTAAGGTAAAAAAAATTACTGCGGAATATCCGACACATTTTTAATAGCAATGAGTTCCATTCCTTCAGGAGGGTTTTTAGGGGCATTGCCCGCTGGAATAATAGCGCGTTTGAAACCGTGCTTGGCTGCTTCACGGATTCGCTCTTGCCCGCTAGGCACTGGTCGAACTTCACCAGACAAACCAACTTCACCGAACACAACCATGTCTGAAGGCAGTGGTTTATTTTTTAAACTCGACATAACCGACATAATTAATGCAAGATCAGCACCAGTTTCTGACACACGAATTCCACCAACAGCATTAACAAACACATCCTGGTCATACGTCGTCACGCCGGCATGGCGATGCAGTATTGCAAGCAGCATCGATAACCGATTTTGATCTAACCCTACCGTCACTCGGCGAGGATTTGGCAAAAAGCTTTGATCCACTAAAGCCTGTATTTCTACCATTAAAGGGCGGCTTCCCTCCCAGGTTGCCATCACCGTGCTACCAGAAACGTTCGCTTGATAACCCGATAGGAAAATAGCCGAAGGATTATTAACTTGCTTAAGCCCTTCTTCTGTCATAGCAAATACGCCGATTTCATTCACAGCACCAAAACGATTTTTAACTGCCCGTATAACGCGATAGCGGCTGTCGCTACGACCCTCAAAATACAAAACGGCATCTACCATATGCTCTAATACGCGCGGACCAGCAATCGAACCTTCTTTAGTAACATGACCAACAAGAAATGTTGCTATGCCCATTTGTTTTGCAAACCGTACTAACTGCGCAGCACTCTCACGTACTTGGCTTACACCACCAGGAGCAGACTGAACTTGATTGGTATAAACCGTTTGAATAGAGTCGATCACCATGACTTGAGGCTTATTTTCTTTTGCCAACGCAATAATGCGCTCAATATTTGTCTCTGCTAATAAGGTTAAATTATCTTTACCCATTCCCATACGTTGCGCACGCACCGCAATTTGTTGCAATGATTCTTCACCAGATACATATAATGCATTATAATTTTTGCTAATTTGTCCTAAAATTTGCAGTAATAACGTTGATTTGCCCACACCAGGATCACCGCCAATTAATACTGCTGAATCACACACTAACCCACCACCCAGAACATGGTCAAACTCAGCCAAGCCTGTGCCTAAGCGCGTTTGATCGCTCATTTCCACATCACCCAGCTGAATCAAACTAGATTGTTCACCAGCATAATTATTAACACGAGCATGTTGAACCGGAGGCGTATTAATTTCTTCGACCAGTGTATTCCACTTGCCACATTCAGCACACTGGCCTTGCCATTTAGGATGCTGCGAGCCGCAGTGTTGGCAGGAGTAAAGCGTTTTGACTTTGGACATTGAATATTAATCCATTAATAATTGTGCAACATCTTTAGAAAAATAATTAATAATAAAGTCTGCACCGGCGCGCTTGATGG
The DNA here is from genome assembly GCA_021774015.1 of Gammaproteobacteria bacterium. GTDB lineage: Bacteria > Pseudomonadota > Gammaproteobacteria > Coxiellales > Coxiellaceae > JAJFJO01. Next base: position 3,192 of record JAJFJO010000324.1, on the reverse strand, counting down.
ACAACAAGCTTTCCAATATCGCTTGCTCTTCGTTAATCCAGCCTTTTGCAGCAGCTGCTTTTATCATCGCATACTCACCGCTCACTTGATAAGCGCCTAATGGTATCGCAGGAAATTTCTTTTTCACTCGGTATATCACATCTAAATAATTACTCGCAGGTTTTACCATTAACATATCAGCACCTTCGATCACATCGAGCTCTGCTTCACGCAACGCGCGATTGCCATTAGCAGGATCCATTTGATAACCGCGACGATCGCCAAACTTGGGCGCACCTTCCGCCGCTTCACGGAATGGGCCATAAAAGGCAGATGCATATTTCACTGCATAACTAAGAATAGGTAAATCGACATAACCCGCATTGTCTAAACCTTCACGAATAGCAGCAACCATACCATCCATCATACCACTCGGTGCAATCACATCAGCACCCGCTTGTGCATGGCTGACGGCTTGCTTTGCCAATAACGCTAATGTTCTATCATTATCGATATCGGCACCGGGTTTTTTATCCACGACCACACCACAATGACCATGATCTGTATACTCACAAAAACACACATCAGTCATGACTAATAAGTCAGGCGCTAACTCTTTTATTTTGCGCGTAGCTTTTTGTATGATTCCATTTGAGTGCAATGCATCTGAACCTATTGTATCTTTCATAGCTGGAATGCCAAATAAAATTACTGCGGGGATTTTAAGATCAACAATACTTTTTATTTCTTGCTCTAGCTGATCGATACTCAACTGAAAGTGCCCCTCCATAGAAGCAATCGGATTTTTAATATTTTCGCCTTCTTTGACAAACAAAGGCAAAACCAAATCATTCACTGTTAATTCAGTTTCGCGCACCAAATCACGCATGGCTGAATGACGACGAAGGCGACGCAAACGTAATGTAGGGAATGTTGCTGCGGTAGTCACCGTATTCTCAGGCATTAAAATATCAGCATTATCAGTCATTCATTTTTTCTCTTATAACAATTTTCACAAACGCGAGGGTTCTATACTATTATTTTACAATCTTCCAAGAACCATCCGGCATGCGACATGCCCTACCATAGGCAGTTTTCCAGCGCTCACCAATCTTAACGCGTGTCTGATATTCACGACAATAACGACCACTGCTATGATAATTTCTCGTTGGTCTTACCTGATAAGTGACATGTGAGTTTTGATTAGTCCACTCTGCTTGTTCATTAACCGGAGTATTAATGATAGCGCTTTGCATATTCGCCTGATCCTGGCGGTCCATATGACGGCCAATCACATAGCCCAAACCACCACCCAATAAAGCACCACCGATAATACCGGGCACAGCCCCACCACTGCCACCAAAAACAGCACCACCAAGAAGCCCCCCTGCCGCAGCACCAATCGCTGTCGCACCGGGAGTGTTATAACCTGGCGTACAACCAGCAAGACCTAAAGTAAGCATAGTTGCCGTTACTGTCGAGATAATGATTTTTTTCATATTCAAACATCCTATTTACAGAATTCGGCTTCATTTTACAGCCTCGTATCGGGTTGTTCAATTGGTATCTACTCACAGGCACCGATGCATCAATCTTGAGCAGTGTTAAATCCAGAAAATGAACTATGCGTGCCGGATACGGATAGATTGAATTTTCAACTTATTGAAAAACAATCATTAATTTTAGAACTGTGCTTGGTTGGCACGGTACGGTATTAGCTCTTAATTAGCCTGCGAGGAGCAACTTTGCCATCTTCCATCATTTCACCAACACCGATGAAAGCACCATCTTTTAATGCAAAGCGCACCCAGCCGGACGTTGGTGCTTGAGGTATAAATACAGACTGACCTTGTCGTAAATAAAAGGCGATTTGCGAATCAACTCTTAGCTCAGGCCAGTGATTAACAGAGGTGTCCATAGGCAATAAAAATTGATCGAGGCTTTGCACACCGTCTTTCTCAGCACAAGCCTCCAACTGCTCCACAGAAATCATATTCTCGTAGTGATAAGGCCCAACATCAAGTCGCCTTAGCATTGTCACATGAGCACCACAACCTAGCGCTTCACCAAGGTCATCAACAATCGTGCGCACATAGGTGCCTTTAGAGCAACGTAATTTAAAATCGATCGTCTCATTCTGATAATCCAAAACCTGCAATTCATAAATAGTGAGCTTTCTAGCCTCGCGTTCAACCGTTATTCCTTGTCGTGCCAATTTATAAAGAGGTTGTCCTTTATGCTTTAATGCAGAATACATCGAAGGCACTTGTTCTATTTCTCCACGAAACGCATCAAACGCTTTATCCAATGTTTTAATCGTTAAATCCGGAACCGGGCGCTCGCTGACCACCTCACCTTCTGCATCACTGGTCGTCGTTCTGATTCCAAGCTTTGCACTGACTAAATACGTTTTATCCGCTTCTAATAAATACTGTGAAAATTTTGTTGCCTCACCAAAACACAGTGGCAACATACCACTCGCCAAAGGGTCCAAACTACCTGTATGCCCTGCTTTTTTTGCTTCAAACAAATGCTTTATCTTTTGTAAGGCACCATTAGATGTTAAACCAATTGGTTTATCTAACAATAAAATACCGTTAACAGGTCGGCATCGACGGCGTTGTCGAGTAGTCATAATAAATTCCTAGTCTTCTTCTGAATGGGGGCTTTTACGACGCTCATCTTTAGTAACGGCTTTATCAATAAGTGAGGTGATTCTTTCTGAACGCTGTATCGATTCATCAAATACAAATAATAACTTTGGCATGTAACGTAACTGACAATGCTCTGCCACCAAGTGACGAATAAACCCATGAGCTTTTGACAATGCTTTTTCAATATCCGTTTTTTTCGCATTATTTAGGACAACATAATATATTTTTGCGGTTCCTAAATCTGGAGTGACATTCACTGCGGTAATAGAAAAATTCGACAAACGAGGATCATTGATATCACGTTGCAAAACGTGCACTAACGCATGACGAATAAGGTCAGCAATTTTGCGTGGGCGTACCGGAGATTTTGCCATTATTTAAGTACCACTAACTATAAAGTTCGAGCAACTTCGATTCTTTCGTATGCTTCGATCTGGTCACCTGCTTTAATATCATTGTAATTTTTCACACCGATACCACACTCTGTTCCATTACGTACATCACTAACATCATCTTTAAATCGACGCAATGACTCTAATTCACCTTCATAAATCACCAC